>JAQGHP010000093.1 GCA_028288775.1 Phycisphaerales bacterium
AGGCTTCCAGGCCCCAGACTTCCATCTCACCGAAGCGCTGGCCGCCGGTGCGGGCCTTGCCGCCCAGCGGCTGCTGGGTGATCAGGGAGTACGGGCCCGTCGCGCGGGCGTGGATCTTGTCGTCCACCAGGTGGTGCAACTTCATCATGTAGATGTAGCCGACCGTCGTCCGCTGCTCGAAGGGCTCGCCGGTGCGGCCGTCGATGAGCTGGATCTTTCCGCCCCACGGCATTTCCACGTCCAGCTCGCGATCGGTGAGCGGCGTCTTGCTCTGCTTGCGATCCTTGCGGCGTTCGCGGACGGCCTTGTTGGCCTCGTCCACGGCCTTGTGGATTTCGTCTTCCGTGCCGCCATCGAAGACGGGGGTGACGGCCTGGAAGCCCAAGACTGCTGCCGCCCAGCCAAGGTGCGTTTCGAGAATCTGCCCGACGTTCATACGGCTGGGCACGCCCAGCGGGTTGAGCAGGATGTCGACTGGCGTGCCGTCCTGGAGGAACGGCATGTCTTCTTCGGGCACGATGCGGGCGATGACGCCCTTGTTGCCGTGCCGGCCGGCCATCTTGTCACCGACGGAAAGCTGTCGCTTCGTGGCGACGTAGACCTTCACCATTTCGAGCACGCCCGAAGGCAACTCGTCGCCGCGTTTCATGTGCTCCATGCGGCGGACTTTTTCCTTCAACACCGCCTGCACGCGCGGCCAGAAGCGGGAGTAGGTGTTCAGGCCCTGCTCCTTGGCTTCCTTGTTGCCCTTGATCCATTCGGGGCTGAATCCTTCGATCTGCTCGAGGATGACGTCAGCGATCTCCGACTGGCCCACCTTCTGGCGGGTGCCGGGGTCGACCATCTGCGTCCCGGCCACTTCGTTGATCTCGGCGACCATCTGCTTGAAGATCTCGATCGCCCGGAGGTTCATTTCCTTCTCGTAGCGGTCGATGTCCTTCTTCAGGTTCTTCTTCTGCTCTTCCGTCATGTGCATCCGGCGGCTGAAGCGCTGGGCGCCGATGACGGTACCCTCTTCGCCGGCGGGCATTTCCAGGGAATCGTTCTTCACGTCTTCGCCCGCCCGGCCGAAGATCGCGTGCAAAAGCTTTTCTTCAGGAGTCAGCTCGCTCTTGCTCTTGGGTGCGATCTTGCCGACGAGGATGTCGCCCGGCCCGACGCGGGTACCGACCCGCACCACGCCGTTCTCGTCCAGGTTGGCCAGGGCACGCTCGCTGACGTTGGGGATGTCGCGGGTGAACTCTTCGCGGCCGAGCTTGGTCTCGCGGATTTCGACGTCGTATTCCTCGATGTGAATCGAGGTGAAGATATCTTCCTTCACCAGCCGCTGGCTGATGACGATGGCGTCTTCGAAGTTGTAGCCGTCGAAAGTCATGAACGCGACGAGCACGTTGCGGCCCAGGGCGAGCTCGCCCTGATGCACCGCCGCCCCGTCGGCGAGGATCTGCCCCTTCTTGACCCGCTGGCCCTTCTTGATGATGGGCTTTTGGTTCAGGCAGGTGCGCTCGTTGAGGCCGACGAACTTCCGCAGGACGTATTCGTCCGCGTTGTCGATGAGGATGCGGGTGGCATCGACGGCAGTCACGAGGCCCGCGCGCTCGGCGCGGACGACCATGCCACTGTTCTGCGCGACGGGTCGTTCCATGCCGGTCGCGATGATCGGCGGGTCGGTCCGCAGGAGCGGAACGGCCTGGCGCTGCATGTTCGATCCCATCAGCGCGCGGTTGGCGTCGTCGTGCTCGAGGAACGGGATCAGTGCCGCGGAGACGGAGACCGTCTGGCGCGGGCTGATGTCCACATACTGGATTTCCTTGCTGGCGACGGTCGCGAGGTCGCCCTGCACGCGGGCGAGGACTGCGCCCTTCTTCAGGTGCCCGTCCTTCTCAACCGCGTCCGGCGGCGCGAGGATCGACTTCATTTCCTCGTCGGCGCGGAGGTACTTGTGCTCGCCGTTGACCTTGCCGTCCTTCACCACGCGGTACGGCGTGATGAGGAAGCCGTATTCATCAAGGTCGGCATAGATCGACAACGACGCGATCAGGCCGATGTTGGTGCCTTCAGGCGTTTCGATCGGACAAATGCGGCCGTAGTGCGAAATATGCACGTCGCGCACTTCGAAGCCCGCGCGCTTGCGGTTCAAGCCGCCGGGCCCGAGGGCCGACAACCGCCGCTCGTGCGTGAGCTGCGAGAGCGGGTTGGTCTGGTCGACCACCTGCGAGAGCTCGCCGCGACCGAAGAAGAAATCGATCGAGCTGCTGATGCTCTTGGAGTTCACCAGCTCGGCGATGCGACCCAGTTCGTTCGGGTCCTTGAGCGACATGCGCTCCTGGACCGTGCGCTTGAGCTTCAGGAAGCCCTTGCGCAGCTCTTCGGCGGCCAGCTCGTCGATGGTGCGGAGCCGGCGGTTGCCCAAGTGATCGATGTCGTCGATGTACCCTTCGCCGCTGCGAAGCTTGAACATGTACTTCAGCGAGTTGACCAGGTCTTCGCTGCGCAGCGTCATCACCGTCTCGGGGACGTTCTGGTCGAACTTCCGGTTGATGCGGAAGCGACCGACGCGGCCGAGCCGATAGCGATTTTCATCGAAGAACTTTTCCTGAAAGAGCGTCTGCGCCTTCTCAAGCTGCGGCGGGTTGCCGGGGCGGAGACGGGCGTAGATGCGCATCAGCGCGTCTTCGTGGCTCGTCGAGGTGTCGTCGCCAAGCGTGTTGAGGACCAGCGGGTCGGCGACCTTGGTGATGACCTCGACGCTCTTCAGGCCCGACGACTGAATCTTGGCGATTGATTCACCAATCTGCGCGCCGGCCTTGACCAGCTCTTCGCCGCTCTCGGCGTCGATGATCGGGGCGGCAGCATAATAAGAGGACTGGAGCTGCCCGACCTTCACCGATTCCACCTGATAGAACTCGCGGATGATGGCTTCGGTGGTGGAGTATTTCTTGTCGAGCGCGCGGACGAAGGTGGTCGCGGGGATTTTGCTCGACTGGTCGATGCGGACGGCGAGCGCGTCTTTCTTGGTGACCGAGCACTCGATCCAGCTTCCGCGCTCGGGGATGACCCGGCAGCCGTGCAGCGGGCGGTCGCCCTCCTGCACTTCCACCAGGAAGTCCACGCCCGGCGAGCGGTGGAGCTGGTTGACGATGACGCGCTCGGCGCCGTTGATGATGAATTCGCCGCCCCCGATCATGATTGGGATTTCGCCCAGGTAGATCGAGTCTTCCATGACTTCGTCCTTATCTTTGCGGACGAAGCGAACCTGGATGCGGAACGGCATGCCGTAGGTCAGCCGCAGCGCCCGGCATTCGTCGGGCGTGTAGCGGGCCTCGGACAGGCCGTAGTTGATGTACTCCAGGCGGAGGTTGCCGTCGTAGCTCTCGATGGGGAAGACCTCGCGCAGCAGCGCTTCGAGGCCTTCGTTCTTTCGCTTGGACGGGTCAACTTCCTTTTGGAGGAAGCGTTGGTACGCTTCGGTTTGCACATCGACCAGATTTGGAATCGGCAGCGCGTCGCCGCGCTTACTGAAATCGCGCACCTCATGCACTCGCATCAGAGTGTCCTTTTCCGTAATGAAACGAGAGACGCCACCGCCGCAATTCGCCCGATAACGGTTTCATCCCCGATTCGGGCCGCCGTCGCGGCGGCGCGTTCTACCAGCTTCAGTTTTGCTTGTACGCCAACGTAGTCGATAAAATTAGCCGCCTTACTGGAGAAGCGGCTTGTTCGACCGGATCGACGACGCACCTTGGCCAACCCGGGATAAACTGTAACTTGTTATCTTAGCGTGCTATTATTGCCCGTCAAGCGCGTAGACAAAAAACAGAATCTCCCCCTCCCGACCAGGCGGGGCGATTCTGTGTGAGTCAGAAATTAAACTGTGCGCTTGCCAATGAATCTGGCACCTACTTTATCGGAATTCAGCAGCCCGTCAAGTGAATTCCGGCTCCTCAGACTGCATCAGAACAAAAAGAGGGGCGGCTGAGTTCAGCCGCCCCTCCGGGAATCCTGACAAGTGCCGGGTTCGTCTGTAGCCGAGCTTACTTGAGCTCGACAGTCGCGCCCTGCTCCTCGAGTTCCTTCTTGAGCTTCTCGGCTTCGTCCTTGGTGAGGTTCTCCTTGACGGTCTTGGGAGCGCCCTCGACGAGGTCCTTGGCTTCCTTGAGGCCCAGGCCGGTGGCCGAACGGACGACCTTGATGACCTGGATCTTCTTGTCGCCGCTGCCCTTAAGGACAACGTCGAAGGTGGTCTTCGCCTCTTCCTTCTCGACCGGGGCGACCGGGCCCCCGCCACTGCCAGCCGGAGCCGCCGCGGCGGCGGCCTTGATGCCGTGGGTTTCTTCGAGGTAGGTGGCGAGATCGACGGCCTGCTTGAGGGTGAGGCCGGCGAGCTGGTCGCCCAGCGTCTTGAGTTCTGCGGTTACTTCTGCCATGTCCAATACTCCTGGGAGTGCTTCTCCCTTGCCGGGAGATTTCTCCCGCGGGACGTAGCGTGCCCCGAACGTGTCGAGTTCCCGCCCAAGAGCCCGCCTCACATTAAGGCGGTTTAACCCCGAAGGGACAGTCGGACTGTCGGAACGCTGTTTCTAATTCAGATCTGAAATTCGGATTTCAAATCTGAAATCTGAGATTCTTTGATTCGAAATCTCAGATTTTAAATTTCAGATCAAGCCGTCGGCGCTGCGTCGGCCGCGGGCGCGGCAGTGGCCGCAGGTGCGGCCTCTGGCGCGGGCTGCGGTGTGGCGGCGGCTTTCTCTTCGATCGCCTTGAGCAGCGCGCCCAGCTTTCCGCCGGGACCCTTGAGTGCGCCGGCGAGCTTGCTGCCGGGGCCGAGGATCAGGCCGACGAGGTTGCCGATGGCTTCTTCGCGGGTCGGCAGCTTGCTGACCTGCTCGACGCCCTTGTCGCCGAAGTAAAGTTCGCCGTCGAAGAACATCCCGCGGAGCTCGATCGTGGCGTCCGTTTTCTTCTCATCGAGAAGCATGCGGGCGACTGCGGAAATGCTGGCCCCTTTGCCGTAGATCACGGCGCTGGGCCCGTCCAGCAGCTTGTCGAAGCCTTCGATCTTCGCCCCGCCGGTCGCCCTGCGGGCCAGCGTGTTCTTCACGACCGTCATCTTCAGGCCCTTTTCGTGGAGCCGACGACGGATTTGATTGTTCTTGATCGCGTTGATCCCACGCGGATTGATGACCCCGACGCCGTCCAATTCCTTGAACCGCTCGGTCAGCTCCTTCGTGATCAGATCTTTAACTTGCTTGCTCATGTTGTGTCCTCAGTAGGCAGTAGGCAGAGGGCAGTAGGCAGAAGGCGGAGGCTTAAACCTGCCTACCGCTTACTGCATTCTTCGTCACGCCACGACCAATTCCACGGCCGGGGTCATCGTCGCCTTGAGGATGACCTTCTTGAAATACTGGCCCTTGCTGGTCTGGGGCTTGGCCCGGCGGATTTGGGAGATCATCGCGTTGATGTTTTCGGAGAGCTTGGTGTTGTCGAAGCTCACTTTTCCGACGACGGTGTGGACGTTGCCGCCCGAGTCGTTGCGGTATTCCATCTTGCCCGCCGCGTATTCGCGGACGGCCGCCGCCACGTCGGGCGTCACGGTCCCCGCCTTGGGCGAGGGCATCAGGCCCTTGGGACCGAGCACCTTACCCAAGCGGCCCACGAAACGCATCATGTCCGGCGTGGCGACCGCTACGTCGAAATCGGTGAAGTTCTCTTTTTCGATCGCGGCGACCAGTTCCTGCCCGCCCGCGCGGATCGCGCCGGCGGCGGTAGCCACGGGGGCCAGGTGGTCGGGGCAGAACGCCACGACCCGCTTGGTCTTGCCCACGCCGTGCGGCAGCGAGAGCGAACCGCGGATCATCTGGTCCGCCTGCTTCGCGTCAATTCCCAGGGAGAAAATCAGCTCGACCGACTGGTCAAACTTGGTGGGGTTGAAACCCTTGACGATGTCGATCGCCTTATCAACGGCGACCGGCGTCTCGACCGCCTTCTTGGCGGCTTCCTTATAGCGCTTAGAGCGCCACTCAACTACTTTGGGTTTAGCCATGCTGCTATCGCTCCTGATGCGGGATAATTCAAGCCACCCGCGGAAGCTCCCACTGTTACAGGCCGTGGTGCGCCTCAGTGATTATCTGTTCTTCGAGGCCGATCAGCCTTCGACCGTGATGCCCATCGACCGCGCGGTGCCGGCGATGATGCGGGCGGCGTGGTCTTCGTCGAAGGCGTTCATGTCCTTGAGCTTCTGCTTGGCCATCTCTTTGCACTGGGCCATCGTGACTTTGCCGATCTTGTTCTTGTTCGGCTCGCCGCTGCCCTTCTCCGCCTTCACCGCGGCCTTCAAAAGCTCCGCCGCCGGCGGGCTCTTGAGCTCGATGTCGAACGTGCGGTCCTTGTAGACCGTGATCAGCACGCCAACGACCTGCCCGTTAAGGTGGGCGGACATCGCGTTGAAGCGCTGGATGAACTGGCCGGGGTTGACGCCGTGGGCGCCGAGGGCCGGGCCGATCGGCGGCGCGGGGGTCGCCTTGCCGCCGGGCGCCTGGATCTTGAAAATGTCGGTAATTTCTTTCTTCGCCATGACTCACTCGCCCATCTGTTCCTGCGGGTCCGGCTGCTCGTCGGGAGCAACCAGGCCCGCGTCGCGAACTCTCGCGTCCACATGTTTTACTTGTCGCGGCCAGGGACCCTGGCCCCCTTCCGCCCCCGCCGCTTCGCCCCGGGTCAGCGCCCGCAAGAGCGTGTAAACCGGTATGCAAATCGCCAAAAGGACGCCCACACTAGCAGCAACCGCCAGGATTGACAAGACCAGCAGCGCAATTCCCGGCAATGCGAACGCCACGAATACGGTTCTGGCCCAGGGCGGCAACCCGGTCAGGTCGCCCCGCAGGTCAGTGAACCGCGTGTAGTAACCATCGAATCTGGACATTGAAAATTGTAGGAACGAGGTTGTCGCCGCGTACAGGATGCTGAGATCTGGCCCCGTCGCGGAGCCGGCAGCACCCTACCTCATTCCCACGCCGCGTGGCCAACGCGCCAGCCGGTCAAACCTTCTCCACCTGCCAGTATTCCAATTCCAACGGCGTGGGGCGCCCGAAGATCGTGGTAATGATCCGGACCGTGCCCTTGTCGGCGATGACCTCGTCCACTTCGCCCTCGAAGTTCATGAACGCGCCGTTGGTGACCTTGACCTTCTCGCCCTTCTTGAACTCCAGACCCGTGGTGGCGTCCGGCTCGCGCTCGGCCTCTTCGAGCATCTTCGCCTGGTCCTTGGGCGACATCGGAGTCGGCTTGCCATTGCTCCCGATGAAGTCGCCGACGCCGTCGGTCTCCTTGATCATGAACCAGCACTTCTCCGGGATCGTGCCGGTCTTGTCGAGCTCGAGCTCGATGAAGACGTAGCCCGGATAGAGCTTGCGATCGGTGTCGCGGCGTTTGCCGTCCTTGATGGAGCGCACGCGCTCGGTGGGGACGAGAATCCGTCCGACGACGTTTTCCAAGCCTTCGATCTTGACCTTGCGGACCAACGCCTCCCGCACACGGTCTTCTTTATTGCTCGCGACTCGCAGGACGAAGAATTGCATAGGAACCTGATTCCAACTCGCTCAATTACGAATGCCGTCTCAAAGGCCCGGCTCGCTTTTCTACACTGGCATTATCTGCCCTGGCCGAACGGGTTTACTTGCAGAACGTGTGCCCAGTACATCAGCCACCCAAAGACCTGGTCGACCGTAAACAAAAAAGTCGCCACGAGGAACATAAAGATCACGACGACCTTGGTCGAACCGGTGAGCTCCTTGCGGCTCGTCCAGTTCACCTTCTTCATTTCGCTGTCGGTCGCGATCAGGAAGTCCACGTTCGTGGGCTTGTTCATGAACTTCCAGCACAACAATGCGAACGCCGCCACAAACGCCACGGCCACCGCCAGCCCGATCCGCTGTCCGGTGACGCGCGATGCGCTGGACATGAACGTCGGGACGTAGGCATAGATGTTATATGCCGTGAAGGCACATATCAGCCCCAACCCTATCACCGTGCCCATCCGGGTCCAGTATCCCTGGCCCTTCTTATAGATGGTGAAGAAGCCGGTGCCGCGGTCACTGGCCTTGCGGCCGTAGTCCAGGGGCTTGCCCTTTGGCGCCTTTTCCGGCCCGCCCTTGTCGGGTTCGCCCTTGTCCGACTCGTCCGCGCCCTCCACCTCATCGGGGAGCTCATCGTCCGCCATCGCGCCGTTCCCGTCTTTGGACTTGATCACAGAGGCCATACGCCACCTACGTCAAACCGAATGCCGAGGGTCGCCCGGCGACAAATTCCGCCGTACCGCAGACCCCGCTATTCTCCGCGCCCGAGCACGCCAGGAGGGAATCGAACCCCCAACCTGCCGCTTTGGAGACGGCTGCTCTGCCAATTGAGCTACTGGCGTATCCAGCAAATGCAGAATGAAGAGTGCAGAATGCAGAGTATTGATTCTGCACTCTTCATTCTGCCCTCTGCACTTACGCCTACTTCCGCTTGACCTTATGCAGCGTATGTCGGCGGAGGCGCGGGCAGAACTTCTTGAGCTCGACCTTCTGCACGCCGCCGGCGACCTTGATTTCGGTCCGATAGTTCAAGTCACCGGTTTCGGTGCATTGAAGCCAGACCATTTCGCGACTTTCCTTTGCCATTACAGCACCTCTCTGACAAAAGGACTTAGGACTTAGGACTGAGGACTGAGTGCAATTCACTCAGTCCTCAGTCCTCATCGCTCAGTCCTGAATTCGAGCCTAGGCGAGAATCTTGGTCACGACGCCCGAGCCCACCGTCTTGCCGCCTTCGCGGACGGCGAAGCGGAGCTTTTCTTCCATGGCGATCGGGGCCTGGAGCTCGACTTCCATCGTGACGTTGTCGCCGGGCATGACCATCTCGGCGCCGCCCAGCAGCTTGGCGCTGCCGGTCACGTCCGTGGTCCGGAAGTAGAACTGCGGGCGGTACCCGTTGAAGAACGGCGTATGACGGCCGCCCTCTTCCTTGGTCAGCACGTAGACTTCCGCCTCAAACTTCGTGTGCGGCGTGATCGACTTCGGGGCCGCCAGAACCTGGCCGCGCTCGATGTCGGTCTTTTCGATACCACGGAGGAGCAGGCCCGCGTTGTCGCCGGCGATGCCCTCGTCCATGCTCTTGTTGAACTGCTCGATGTCGGTGACGACCGTCGTGCGGGTCGGGGTGAAGCCGACGATCTCGACGGTGCCCCCCTTGTTGACCTTGCCGCGCTCGATACGCCCGGTCGCAACCGTGCCGCGACCCTTGATCGCGAACACGTCTTCGATGGGCATGAGGAACGGCTTGTCGATTTCCCGCTGCGGCATCGGGACGTAGCTGTCCAGGAACGCAACGAGCTCGTCGATGCACTTGGTGGCGACGGCGTCGGTGGGGTTGTCCAGCGCCGGCTTGCTCGAACCCTTGATGATCGGGGTGTCGTCGCCGGGGAAGCCGTACTTGGTCAGCAGTTCGCGGATTTCCATCTCGACGAGCTCAAGCAGCTCGGCGTCGTCCACCAGATCGATCTTGTTGAGGAAGACCACGATCTTGGGCACGCCCACCTGGCGGGCGAGCAGGATGTGCTCGCGGGTCTGGGGCATCGGGCCGTCCGCGGCCGACACCACCAGAATCGCGCCGTCCATCTGGGCGGCGCCGGTGATCATGTTCTTGATGTAGTCGGCGTGGCCCGGACAGTCCACGTGGGCGTAGTGCCGCTGTTCCGACTCGTACTCGACGTGGGCGGCGGCAATCGTCACCGTCTTGGTCGCGTCACGCTCGGTGCCGCCCTTGGCGATGTCCTTATAGTTCTTGGCAGTCGTCCCGAACTTCGCCTGCGAGCGGGCGCTCAAGGCGGCGGTAAGGGTCGTCTTGCCGTGGTCGATGTGACCGATGGTGCCCACGTTCACATGTGGTTTTTTACGCTCGAATACTCCCTTGGCCATGACGAAACCTCCAGAGGCGTTATCGCTTCAATCGGCCCCGCGGCCGGGATGCACCCGGGCACAGGGCAGGCAGTTGTCGAAGCTGCCACGGAATTAAATCCCGACACCGGCATTAGGGACCAGGCTCCACTCGAAGTGCTGAGGACTGAGGACTGAGGACTGAGTGAAAATGCGAGGGGTATTCCTCGTCTGTACACTCAGTCCTCAGTCCTCAGCACTCAGTCCTCCGCGCGAGCGCGGTGCCAAATGCCGAATGTCGCCAGAGCTGGCACAGGGGCTTGAACCCTGGACCTCCACCTTACCAAGGTGGCGCTCTACCACTGAGCTATGCCAGCGACACGATCCCAATAGACGTACGTTCCACCGGGACGGTGAAGGGCGGAGAGTATAAGTCCCTCTAGTGTAATGTCAACCGCCGGTTAAGCGTTTTG
>JAQGHP010000024.1 GCA_028288775.1 Phycisphaerales bacterium
CTCCGAACTCTGCACTCTGCATTCTGCACTCTGCACTCAAGTATTCCCCACTTCCCCTCATCCCCATCCCCTGATCCGTCCGATAACTCCTCTTGGCGGAGGATCCGCCGCACCATGAGTACCGCGCTGCCCGCTGCGACCGTCCCGGCATTCATCCACGAAGTCTCAGCCGCCTTGCGCCGCGAGGACCTTGCGGGCGCGGAGCGCCTCCTCAATTCATCGATCCCCGCGCCCGCCGCCCCCGTGCTGATTTCGGCCGCGGAGAGCGCCATGCGCACCCGCCGCTGGCGCGACGCGGCGTGGTTCTTCGACCGCATCCCACAGCGCGATTCGGGCTGCGAACTCAAGCGATGCGTTTGCCGCAATCTTGCAAGCCTGCAGGTTCACCGGCCCGCGCTCTACCAGATTTTGATTGCGCTCCCCGCCGACGACCGTTGCGGCATCGCCCCTTCGCTCACCGGCCGCCCGACCGTCGTCTGCCGACGGGCGGATGGGCAGGTGATCGCACTCTCCCCCGGCAACGACCCGCTCCGCGCCCTGAGCGCGACGATGGCAGGCCTCAAGCCCGTTCTCGAAAGCGGCCACGCCTTCGCCCTCTGCGGCGTCGGTGACGGCTACCTCCTTCACCAACTCGCCCACAAGCCCGTGGAATTGTTCCTGGGCATGCAGCAAGCCGTGCTCGTCCTCGAGCCAGACGCCCACGTCGTGCTGCAGACGATGATGATCCACGACTACACCGGGCCGCAGGGCCCGATCGAACAGCCGCGGTTTCAATGGTTCATCGGCCCCGACTGGCTCGATTCCGTGGAGCGCGCGCTGCACGCGGACCCGTTCCTCCCCTGCCCCGCGATCACCATCGGCCAGGGCCTTGGCCCGGCACCAATCCAGGCGGAGCTTGGCGAGCTGCTGCGAAAAATAGGCAAGGCGGATGAACAAACAGCGGCGGCCGTCGAGCAATACTATGCCGCCACCGATCGCACCGCGCTCGCCTCGTTGTTCGGCGAAAACCCGCCGCGGCGCCCGCGCGTGCTGCTGATGACGACGCGGTTCTCCACCGTCCTGCAATACTCCACCCGCGACGCCGCCGCCGGCTTCGAGCAGGCTGGGTGGGACGCCCGGGTGTTGATCGAGCCATCGCCCTATCACCGGCTTTTCAACGCTGCCACGCGCCGGACGTTGGCCGAGTTCAGGCCCGACCTCGTCTTCCAGATCGACCATCTCCGTAGCGAGCATGCCGACCTCTTCCCGCCCAGCCTCCCCTTCGCCTGCTGGATCCAAGACCACATGCCGCAGCTCATGTCGCGTGAGGCCGGCGCACGGGTCGGCGCTTGCGACTTCGTCCTGACGGACGCCGGCCCTACGTACGTCCACACTTACGAGTACCCCCGGCGACAGGTGATCGCGCTGGCAAAGTTGACGACGCCCCCGCCGCTGCTCCCGCGCTCCGCCGACCGTGGGGATGATCTGGTCTTCGTCTCCAACGCCTCTGCCACGCCCGAAGCGCTCCTGGACACACTCCACCGCGCACTGGCGTGGCCCGAGGCCGATCGGCCGTTCCTCGGCGAATGCGTCAGCCGGCTTGTCGATCTCCACGCTAACGGCCACACGCTCGCCACGTATCCCGACGTATGCGAATTTCTCCGCGGCATGCTGCGCGAGTCCGGCCAGGAGACCGATGGGCCCCGCTTCCGCGACCTCGCGCGGTACATCAGCCATCCCGTGTGCGACGCCCTCTACCGCCACCAGGCGCTCCGCTGGGCCGCGGCGGCCGCCGACGATCTCGGGCTCACCTTCTCCCTCTACGGCAAAGGCTGGGACGCCCATCCGCAATTCGCCCGCTACGCACGCGGCCCGGTCGCTGCGGGCCAGGCAGCGCAGGAGTTGTCCCGTCGCGCCGCGATCAACCTCCAGATCGCGCCCTACCTCTGCCTCCACCAGCGCCTGCTCGACGGCATCAGCGGCGGCGCGTTCTTCCTCGTCCGCAACCACGTCGCCGATGTCGCCCCGCAGGCCATGCTCGACCTCGTCGAAGCCTACTGCCCCTCGGATGTTGGCGACCTCGCCGGCGCGCGAAAGCACATGCCCCCGCCCGTCCGCGAGCGCTTCGAACAGCTCGCCCAAGACTGCGGCCGAAGCCTCTGCTCGATGGGCACGGAAGACCCGATCGAAATGGTGCGGGCCTGGCAGGAAGCCCGGCTATTGGAGCCGTTCGCGGGCGTGCTGCCGCACCTGGATGAAATCAGCTTTAGTGATGCCGCTTCGTTGCGTGCGCGGGTCGAGCGCTTTGTGCGCGACGCGGACGGCCGCGAGCGGATCGTTGCCGTCCAGCGGCAGAACATCCTGGGCCGCCTGACTTACGGTGCCTCGATGGCCCGTGTGGCCCGCAGGATCGGACAGATTCTCCCCGCCGCGTCGCAAGCGGCGTCGGCGGCTACCGCTAGAAAATTCGACATGGGATCCGCAGCATGAAATTGTCGTACGTGATCGTCACCCGCAACCGCCGCGACACGCTCCTGCGCACGCTGGGGCTGCTCGAGCAGAACACGCGCCTCCCGCGCCATCAGTGGGAGGTGTTCGTGGTCGATAACGCCTCGGAGGACGGAACCGCCGAGGCCCTTGCCCACCGGCACCGTGAGGTTGCCGTCATCAGCCTGCCCGAGAACGAGGGCGTTCCCGCCCGCAACCACGCGCTCGCCCCGGCGAGCGGGCGGTTCATCGTCTTCCTCGACGACGACAGCTACCCGCTCGACGACGCCATCCCGCGCTCGCTCGCCTACCTGAGTCGCCGCCCCAAAACCGCCGCCCTCGTCGCCCGCGTCATTCTCCCCGACGGCGCCGCCGAGGCCCCCGCGTTGCCCGCCATCACCCTGGGCGGCGCGACCGTTCTGCGGCGCGACGCGGTGATGCAGGTCGGCGGCTTCGCCCCCGAATTTTTCCGCCAGGCCGAAGAATACGACATGAGCTTCAAGCTCCTGCGGGCCGGCTACCGCATCGAGCGCTTCGAGGACATCCGCTTCGGCCACGACAAGGTCGCTTCCGGCCGCTGCTCGGCGCTCACTCGCCGGATGGATCTGCGCAACAACCTTATCCTCGCCGAGCGCTACCTCCCC
>JAQGHP010000041.1 GCA_028288775.1 Phycisphaerales bacterium
GCGCGGAGGCCTTCGAGGCCTGCCGCTGGCTCATCGACACGCTGAAGGTGGAGGTGGCCATTTGGAAGAAAGAGGTTTGGGATGATGGAAGTAGGACGTGGGTGTGATGGTCGGTGGTCAGTGGCCCGTCGTCATCAACGCGCACCTTGACGTTCCGCCCCTCATCCTGATCCTCTCCCCTGAGTACGAGGGAGAGGGGGCCAGAGCAGGCCTCCGGCCCGACACGCCCCGGCTCCGAAAAATTTATGGAGCATGTTCGAGGGTCGGACCACCTTGTCAGGGGAGAGCGAAGATACGAGCATCGGTAACAACTCACTAAGGACAACGGACCACTGACAACTGACAACGGCCTCCTATAATCCCCGCCATGGAATTTGCCTTCACGATTGTACAACTCATCTATTGGCTCGCGCTGGCCACGTGGTTCGGCGGCGTGTTGTTCATCGCCATCGCCGCACCGATCATCTTTCGCACCGTTCGCGAAACGGACCCGACGCTCCCCATGGTGCTGAGCGTCAATATGGAAGGCCAGCACAGCACGCTGCTCGCCGGCTCGATCGTCGCCAACCTCCTGGCGGCGTTCCAGCGGATTCAGCTTGCCTGCGCGGGGGCGCTGCTGGTGGCGATCATCGGGCAGTGGGTGATGTTTTATCCGGGCCAGCTTTTTTCCCTGGTGCTCCGCTCGGCCCTTTTCCTGGCGACGACGGCGCTGGTGATCTACGACTGGCGCGTTGTTTCGCCTTCGATTTACAGGAGCCGCCAGCAGTACATCGACCACGCGGATGAGCCCGAGATCGCCAATCCCGCCAAAGAGCAGTTCGACCGCTTTCATGCCGAGAGCGTGATGCTTTTGACGATCGAGCTGGCCCTGCTTCTGGGGCTGGTGCTTTTTAGCGCCGGGATCACCGCGCCGCTTCACGCAATGCCGACTGTGCCGCATCCTTGAAATTGCGGCCGTTTCCTCGCCATCCTTGCACCCCGGAGTCCCGCCCATGCCGCGTGCGCTGTCCCGAAAAATGATCGAGCGGAAGGAGCGTGTCGCCACGATCCTGCCGATCTTGAAACGAACCTATCCGCAGGCCAAATGCAGCCTCGACCACTGCACGCCGCTGGAATTGATCGTGGCGACGATCCTTTCGGCACAATCCACGGATGAGCGGGTGAACATCGTCACCAAGGATCTGTTCAAGAAGTACACATCGGCGAAGCACTACGCGGCCGTTCCACAGGAAGAGCTCGAGCGCGACATTCATTCCACCGGCTTCTATCGCAACAAGGCCAAATCGATTCGCGGAATGGCCGCCGCAATCCTGGAGAAGCATGGAGGAGAAGTCCCACAGACTATGGAGGAATTGATCGAGCTCCCCGGCGTCGGCCGCAAGACGGCGAACGTGGTGCTCGGCAACGCGTTCAACATCAACATCGGCGTGACGGTGGACACGCACGTCACCCGGCTGGCGAATCGCCTGAAGCTCACCGACCACGAAACGGATGCGGTGAAAATCGAGCAGGATTTGATGCCGCTGGTACCGCAGAAGGACTGGGCGCTCTGGTCGCACCTGCTGATCCATCACGGTCGCGCCATCTGCACCGCCCGCAACCCCCAATGCGAGAAGTGCCCGATCTTCAGTGCCTGCCCGAGCGGGCCGAAGTTCATCGCCGAGCGTGAGAAGAAGCAGAAGAAGACGGCGAAGTAACCGGCTTGGTAGGAAAGCAGAAAAGGTGCCGCCACAGATGGACACGGATGAACACAGATGGGGATCGATTGCCGTGGCATGGGCGGCCCGCCCATGTCCCCATTCTGATTTCGACAGTCAGATCACAAAGAGCACAGAGGCCACAAAGGGCACAGAGGGGAATTCCTCGAACTTGCAGTGAATTTTTCTCCGTCTTTTCTGTGCCCTTTGTGGCCTCGGTGATTTCGAGGATCGAATTTACGGCGTAAAACATGGGCGGGCCGCCCATGCCAGGGCAATTGATCCCCATCTGTGTTCATCCGTGTTCATCTGTGGCGACACTTCCTCTAGCTGCACTTTTTCATCTATGCCCGTCCGCGCTTGCGGTAGCATGCGGTTCGAACCGACAATACGTCGATGGGAAATCCGAGGCTGCGGCGACTGCGGAAGGCCGCCGTGGGATTCGTGGTGGTTTACGGGGTGATCGCCATGACGTTGGCGGGTTGTGCCGATCGGTTGATTTTGTATCCGAGCCGCGAGGCGATCGAGGTGCCCGGTGCGGCACGGCTGGAAATACCGGGGCCGGCGGGGCCGGTGGAGGTCTGGACGATGCGGTCGCCGCGGGCGCTGTCACAGGAGCCCGAGGCGTTTGTGCTGGAGTTCGTGGGGAACGCATCGCGGGCGGAGTGGAGCGTGCCCTTGATAGCGGGGCAGTGGGGGGAGCGGCCGGTCGAGGTGTGGGCGGTGAATTACCCCGGTTATGGGAGCAGCGCGGGGGACGCGAAGCTCAAGTCAATTTCCCCCGCGGGGCTGGCCGTCTTCGATGCGTTGAAGGTACACGCGGGCGCGCGGCCGATTTTCGTCAGCGGGCATAGCATCGGCACGGCCGCGGCACTAAGCGTGGCGGCCCGGCGGCGGGTCGATGGGCTGGTGCTGCAAAACCCGCCGCCATTGCGGCAACTGATCATTGGTAAATTCGGCTGGTGGAATCTCTGGCTGGCGGCGGTGCCGGTGGCGCTGCACGTGCCGGGGGAATTGGATTCGTTGGAAAATGGCCGGCACATTCATGCGCCAGCCGTGTTCGTTTTGGGGGATGCCGACACGCTCGTCCCGCCGGCGTATCATCAGAAAGTTGTGGACGCGTTTGCGGGCGAGAAGCAGGTGATCCACATCCCGGACGGGGGGCACAACGATCCTGTTTATGGGGCATCGGCGGTTCGGCTTGAGGCTTCCCTCGACTGGTTGTGGGCGAAGGCCCGAACGCCAAAGGATGCGTCCACAGCGGCCTCAGTTCGAGCCGGCAAATGAAGGGCTCAACGCCGTCCCATGGCCGGCCATCGAGCAGGGGTCATCCCATGAAACGCTGCCTTGCCGATCGACTGATCCTTTTTCCGTCTACCAAACGCATCGAGCCCAAGGCGGTTACGCAGCATTTGGCGGTCTGCCCATCGGGCCGGTTGGAACTCTTCTGGCAACGTTCGGCGGCCGTAAACGGGTGCGAGGCCGAGGCGTTCGTACTGTCGTTCGTTGGCAACAACGGAAGGGCCGAGAACGAATTGCGCAGGGCGGCGCGACTGTGGATGGACTGGCCCGTTGAGCTTTGGGCGATGAATTATCCTGGCTTCGGGACGAGCGATGGTCCGGCGACGTTGCGATCGCTCGCGCCGGCGGCGCTGGCGGCGTACGATGCGGTGGCAGCGAAGGCGCAAGGGCGTCCAATTCTCGTTGCCGGGCACAGTTTGGGGGCGACGTCCGCATTGGCGGTTTCGGCTCGGCGCGACGTCGCGGGGATCATCCTGCACAATCCACCGCCATTACGTGAAGTCACGATGGGGAGATTCGGTTGGTGGAATCTATGGCTCGGCGCGATGCACGTCGCGCGGGCGGTGCCGGCGGATTTGGACGCGATTGCGAACGCACAAGCGAGTACGAGTCCGGCTGTGTTTCTATTGGCAAAACGGGATGGCCTGGTGCCGCCGCGGTTTCAGGACATGGTCGTAAACGCGTACGCGGGGCCAAAGCAGATGGTGAGTCTTCCGAACGCCCGTCATAACTGGCCGGTTACGGATGACGACTTGCCTCGTGTGAAAGAGGCGATGTTCTGGCTGTGGGAGCAGGTCCACGCTTGACGGCGGCCGCCCACTCCCCTGAAAATTGCGGCTTGTCGCGCTACAATTCCGATGGGGTTTTCTGCATGGCTGAATCAATCGAAAAGCGGGTGGCGAAGCTCAGGGACGAGCTTAATCGCCATAGTTATCTCTACTACGTTTTGGCGAAGCCGGAGATTTCCGATCAGCAGTTCGACAAGCTTCTACGCGAGCTGGCGGATCTGGAGGAGATGCACCCGGAATGCAAATCGCCTGATTCGCCGACTCAGCGGGTCGGCGGGCAGCCGATCGAGGGGTTTCGGCAGGTCACGCACGCCGTGCCGATGATGAGCATCGACAACACGTACGATGAGGAGGACGTGCGCGCGTTTGACGAGCGCGTGCGGAAAGGACTCGGGGGCGAAAGCATCTGCTATGTGCTGGAGCCGAAGGTGGACGGAGTCGCCTCGTCGTTGCGATATGAAAACGGCGTGCTGGTTCTCGTGGCCACGCGGGGGGATGGACGCGTGGGGGACGATATTAGCGCACAGGCGCGCACGATCCAATCGGTGCCTCTGCGGCTGCATGACGGGGGTGATCTGCCGAAGGTGCTGGAGGTGCGCGGGGAAATCTACATGAACACCGCCGACTTCCAGCGGCTCAACAAGGAGCGGGCCGCGGCGGGGCTGGACGTGTTCATGAACCCGCGCAACCTCACCACCGGCACGCTCAAACAGCTCGACCCGAAAATCACGGCGCAGCGAAAGCTCCGGTTCGTCAGCCACGGCGTGGGGCAGGTCGAGCCGATGCTCACGGAGAGCTATTGGCAATGGCTTACGCTGCTCAAGTCCTGGCGGCTGCCGGTGAACGAGCACACGACGTATGCGAAGGACGTGGAGGAAGTGCTCGCGACGATCAAGTCGTTTGAGGAAGTGCGCGGGAAACTGCCGTTCCAAACGGACGGCATCGTGATCAAGGTTGATGCGTTCAAGCAGCGGGCGCGGCTGGGGGTGACGAGCAAGTCGCCGCGGTGGGTGATCGCGTACAAATACGCCGCCGAGCAGGCGCAGACGGTGATCCGCGAGGTGGATTGGCAGGTCGGCAAGGGGGGGACGCTCACGCCCGTTGCGCGGATGGAGCCGGTGTTCGTCGCGGGGACGATGGTGTCGAATGCATCGCTGCACAACATCGAGCAGATCCGCCGGCTCGATCTGCACGTCGGCGACACGATCGTGCTGGAAAAGGCCGGCGAAGTGATCCCCTACGTGCGCCAGGCGGTGCCGGAAAAACGGCCCAAGGGGGCCAAGCCGATCGAGCCGCCCAAGAAGTGCCCGTCGTGCGGCAGCAAGGTCGAGAAGGAGGAGGGCACGCCGTACATCCGCTGCGTCAACCCCGATTGCCCGGCGCAATTTCTCGAGCGCCTCAAATGGTTCTGCGGGCGCAAGCAGATGGACCTGGAAAACGTGGGAGACAAACTCGTCGATCAGCTTGTGGCCAAGGGGCTGGTAAAGACGTTCGCCGACCTGTATCGGCTAAAAAAGGAAGATCTGCTGGAGCTGGAGCGGATGGGGGAGAAGAGCGCGCAGAATGTGATAGACGCGATCGAGGGGAGCCGAACTTGCGGGCTGGACCGCTTGCTAGCGGGGCTGGGGATTCCGCACGTGGGCAACCGCATCGCATACGTACTGGCGAGCAGCTTCGGCTCGCTGGATGCGCTGTGCCAGGCGTCCGTCGAGGAGTTGTTGGCGGTGAACGAAATTGGGCCGGGGATTGCGGATTCCGTCCACAGCTTCTGCCACAACAAGGCGGGGCAGCACGTGATCACTGAGCTCAAGAGCGTGGGGATCGACCCACAGATGGAAGTCGTAAAGCCCGCGGCGGAAGGCTCGGACAGTGCGCGGCCACTGGCGGGGCAGACGGTGGTGGTGACGGGGACGCTGCCGACGCTCGGGCGGACGGAGGTTGAGGAGATGATCGTCAAGCTCGGCGGGAAGGCGGCGGGCAGCGTCAGCAAGAAGACCAGCTTCGTTGTCGCGGGGGAATCCGCGGGAAGCAAGCTGGATAAGGCCAAGGCGCTGGGCGTGGCGGTGCTGACGGAGGCCGAGTTCCTCAAGAAAATCGGCAAGTAAGTCCGCCACGATGCGGCCGCGGTTCGACTGTGGCGACCGCTGGCGCGCGAGGCAAATACCGTTCACGAATTGCTAAAGCTCGCCCGACCTCAGTTGTTTACTGCGTTCCGCGCGTCCAAAGCCCGTCCAGCCTCAATCGTTTAGCCGCCCCGCTTGCGAGGCGCGTTTCGCGTCAGCGAAAGACAAACGCCCCGCAAGCGGGGCGGCTAAACAAATGCTCAGCCCGCACGGGCTTTGCCCGCGAAGAGCAGTAAACAATTTCTCCGCCCGACCAGCGGCTTTGGCGGCGCGGAACGCGGCAATCGCCTGCGAGTGGCGCGAGTCGATCCGCGCGGACACAAGTCCGTCCGCGCGGGGGAGAATTCAGATGTCGGACCCGGCGCTCATACGGACATTCGCCTACGTCGGAGCAGCATCCCCGCGCCCAGCAATCCGCCGAGCATGAGGCCCGCAGGCGCCGCGGCGGGGAGCGGAACTGCGGTCGTCCCGCTGGTGGTGATGAGCCCCCCGGCGACGGGGATCGTGGGGTCGAAGGTGCCGTTCACGACCATGCCGTGGAGCTCGAGCGCGCGGATGTTCAAGGGCGCTACGAGCTGAGGCACTGCCAGCGTGTAGGTCTGCGTGAAGTTGATGCGCCCGGACGAGTCGGCGACGGGATAGTCGCTGAAGGTATTGCCGAAGGAAGTGCCGCTCGGGTGGGCGGTGAGAAAGACCAGTTCCTGGCCCGCCACACGGTCGGCTTCAATGTCCTCGATCATTCCGTTGCCGTTGACGTCGGCGTTCGCGAGCGTGGGAAGCACGCTGGGCATGACCGGGTTGAGGAAGCCGTGAACGTGCTCCTGGTGGAAAATGTTGGGGGTGAGCCCCTGGGCCTGGACGGAGTACGTGAGCTGGTCGCCGGTCAGGCTGAGCTGCGCCGTTCCGGTAACGCCCGAGCCGTTTTCCGGGGTGAGCGTGGCTTGGAACGTCGTCCCCGCGACGGCCGCGGCCGGAAGCGCGGCGAGCGCGACGCCCGCCAGAAGACGCGAAGATACACGAAGCATTTCAGACCTCCCTTTTCATGCTCGGCGTCGGGCCCGACGGGCTCTTCCCGCGGTGCGCCCGGCTCCGGTATTTCAGGGAGGAACGTAGCAGCGTGCGGCGTATTGAGCGCAGTCCCAATTACCCTTGTTTGCCGCCCCGGCATTTACGCGATTCGCATTACAAATGCCCGCAGACGCTTTGCCGAGGCCGTCTTACGAGCGGGCTGAAAGAGGCTGCCCAGCGGATTGGACTGATCCTGTCTTCGTTGAACCAGCTTGTTATGCTGTGTAGAGAAGAACCAAACAAGGGCTACGGTGATGATTGATGCAACATGAACCTCAACAGTCGTTCGCCGCAGAAGACCTCGAGGAACTGCGCGCCAAAATAGCCATTGCCATCGAGCAAGCCGACCGCGGAGAGGTCGAGGACTGGAATGCTGAAGGAATCTGGGCCGAGGTCGAACGCTGTTGTGCAGCCGAGCAACGAGAGTCAAGCGACTAACCGCGATGGCGGCGTCGCAGATGTCGGACGTGGTCCTGGCTGGTGTGGAGGATGGCAATCACGGCGGTGTAATCAGCGGCCGGGACGAAATAGATCGCGTACGGGAATCGGTCGGTGAGCGCTCGGCGGACATCTTTTTTGTAAACGATGGGAAACGATGTAGGCCGCTCCGCGATGGTTTTGATGCAGGAGCCGATGGCCTCGAGAAATTCGTCCCCCAGGCTGATTCGTTTTTGCTGATACCAGAGCGCGGCACGCGCGAGATCGAGCTTTGCCGTGCCGCGAATGATGAGCCGACGACTCACGCCCGAAGCCGGGCGCGGACGAATGCCTCGACTTCCTCCCAGGTGGAACCTTCCGTGGGGTCCTTGAGATACTGCTCGTACCGGCGATCAAGCTCCAGCTTTTGTTCGTCGCTGAGAACCACGTTGACGGGATCGTCCAAAAGGCTGTCCCAGAGACGATGGACCAGATCAAGGCGATCTTTCGGAGGCAGATTCAGCACGTCGTTCAGCAGGTTCTTGGCAACCATTACAACAATATAGCATTGTTGAGTTTTACGGACAATCAAAGCGCCGCCTGGCGTTTGAGAAATGACGTTCAAGCAGCCAAGGGCTTCACCCCAGCGTCCGATTCACCACGTCCTGCACCTTCGCGATTTTCGCGTCCGCGGTGGCGCGGTCGGGGGCCTCGGCGATGATGCGCATGATCGGCTCGGTGTTGCTCGCGCGGGCGTGGACCCAGGCGTTGTCCCAGTCGATGCGGATGCCGTCCTGTGTGTCCACTTTTTCCTGCGCGAACTCTTTCTTGATCGCCTCGACGGCGCGGTCGGCGTCCTCGCGGCGGCATTCGAACTTGGTCTTTACGATCTCGTATTTGGGCAAATCCGCCACGAGCTGGCCGACCGTCTTTCCCGTGGATGCCATCAATTGCAGCACGTAGGCCATGCCGACCAGGCTGTCGCGCCCGGGGACGATGCGCGGGTCGATGACCCCGCCGTTGCCTTCCCCGCCGATGACGGCCTGATTTTGCAGCATCGCCTGCACGACGTTGGCTTCGCCGACGGCGG
>JAQGHP010000098.1 GCA_028288775.1 Phycisphaerales bacterium
TTGACATAACAGGGCGAGGGGCCGACGAGAATCAGGCTCTTGAAGCGACCGGGCTGCCGGATCGCGGCGATGATGCCGATGGCCGCACTCACCGAATGCCCCACGAAGACCAGGTCCCGCAGATCCAGTTCGTCACAGATCTCCAGGATGTCGTCGGCGTAGCCCTCGAGAGAAGCATACCGGTCTCGATCGTAGGCGGAAAAGTCTGATTGCCCGTGGCCGACATAATCGAAGGTAACGATCTTGTAATCGTTCTCGAAGCTGGGCGTGACCAGATGCCACATGTTTTGATCGCAGCCGAAGCCATGAGCAAACAGGAGCGGGGTCGTGCCGTGCCCGCTGATTTTCACGTTGTGGCGCGTTAAGGGGTTCATAGCTTGAACTTTACATCATCGCGTCCGACGGTCTTGCCGCGAACGACAACCGCGGGTGAATTTACATGTAACGAGCTAAAATATCGACGCCGGAAAGTTTCAACTTGGGGGATCCGGGGCGGCGCTGCGCTTGACCCGGCGTGAAGCATCATTTCTCCCTGCACGGCGGTCGCCCGCGGTCACTAAACGCGACCGAGGCCGCGGAGCTCAGCGCGAAGTTCCAGTCGCACGGAAGCATTCATGTCCAACACCCTTACTGTCAACTCCGTGCGCTCCTCCGGGGAAAGCGTTACTCTTTGCGCCCCGGTGGTCGCCGGCTTTTAGCCTTGAAGATCGAACCGATCCAGGTTCATCACCTTCGTCCACGCGGCGACGAAGTCGTGGGCGAACTGTTTTTGGGCGTCGGTGCTGGCGTACACCTCGGCCAGGGCGCGGAGCTGGGCATTGGAGCCGAAGACGAGATCGACGCGGGTGGCGGTCCACTTGATCGCTCCGGTGGAACGGTCGCGGCCCTCGAAGCGGTTGGCGTCGTTTGGCGTCGGCTTCCACTCGGTGGACATGTCCAGCAGGTTCACGAAGAAGTCGTTGGTCAAAGTCTCCGGGCGCTTGGTGAAGACGCCGTCCTGGGATTGGCCTTCGTTGGCGTTGAGGACGCGCAGGCCGCCGATGAGGGCCGTCATCTCGGGGGCGGTCAGGGTGAGCAGTTGGGCCTTGTCGAGCAGCAGGTGCTCGGCGGGGATGGCGAACCGGGCCTTGAGGTAATTGCGGAAGCCGTCCGCCTTGGGCTCGAGGACGTTGACCGAGTCCACGTCCGTCTGCTCCTGCGACGCGTCCATGCGGCCGGGGGTGAAAGGGACGGCGACGTCGTGGCCGGCGGTGCGGGCGGCCTGCTCGATCGCGGCGTTGCCAGCCAGGACGATCAGGTCGGCGAGGGAGATTTTTTTGCCGCCGGTCTGGGAGGCGTTGAATTCGCTGCGGATGGTTTCGAGGGTTTTGAGCACTTTGGCGAGTTGCGCGGGTTGGTTGACAGCCCAGTCTTTTTGGGGGGAGAGGCGGATGCGTGCGCCGTTAGCGCCGCCGCGTTTGTCTGAGCCGCGGAAGGTGGACGCAGACGACCACGCAGTGAAGACCAACTGACTGACGGTAAGGCCGGATGCCAGCACCTTCTTCTTGAGCGAAGCGGCGGCGATGTCGTCGATCAGGGGGTGATTCACCGGCGGAATAGGGTCCTGCCAGATGAGCACCTCGGCGGGCACTTCCGGTCCGAGGTAGCGGGCGCGTGGGCCCATGTCGCGGTGCGTCAGCTTGAACCACGCCCGCGCGAACGCATCCGCGAACTGGTCGGGGTTGGCCAAAAATCGGCGGGAGATCTTCTCGTATGCGGGATCTACGCGCAGGGCGATGTCGGTCGTCAGCATCGAGGGGGCGATGCGTTTGGACTTGTCGTGGGCGTGCGGCACGGTGCTCGCGCCGGCGTCGCCCTTGGGCTTCCACTGGTGGGCGCCGCCGGGGCTTTTGGTCAGTTCCCATTCGTAGCCGAGCAGGTTTTCGAAGTAGTTGTTGCTCCATTTGGTGGGCGTGGTGGTCCAGGTGACTTCCAGGCCGCTGGTGATGGTGTCGCCTGCCTTGCCTGCGCCGAACTTATTTTTCCACCCCAGGCCCTGGTCCTCGAGGCCCGCCGCCTCGGGCTCGGCGGCCACGTTGGACGACGGGGCCGCGCCGTGGGTCTTGCCGAAGGAATGCCCGCCGGCGATGAGCGCGACGGTTTCCTCGTCGTTCATGGCCATGCGGCCGAAGGTGTCGCGGATGTCGTAGGCGGCCTTGAGCGGATCGGGGTTGCCGTCGGGCCCTTCGGGGTTGACGTAAATGAGGCCCATCTGCACCGCGGCCAGCGGGTTCTCGAGCTTGCGGGAGTGGATGTCGCCGTCGGCGTCGTCGTCGGAGACGAGCACGCCGCCCTCTTTTGCAACGCCCTCGGAGCCATGGGCGTAGCGGACGTCGCCGCCCAGCCAGGTGGTCTCGCGGCCCCAGTAGACGTCCTGGTCCGGCTCCCAGGTGTCCTCACGCCCGCCGGCGAAACCGAAGGTCTTGAAGCCCATGGTTTCGAGGGCGACGTTGCCGGTGAGGATCATCAGGTCGGCCCAGGAAATCTTGCGGCCGTACTTTTGCTTGATGGGCCAGAGCAGGCGGCGGGCTTTGTCGAGGCTGACGTTGTCGGGCCAACTGTTGAGCGGCGCGAAGCGTTGCTGGCCCCGCGCGCCGCCCCCGCGGCCGTCGCCGGTGCGGTAGGTGCCGGCGCTGTGCCAGGCCATGCGAATGAACAAGGGCCCGTAATGTCCGAAGTCCGCCGGCCACCATTCCTGCGAATCGGTCATGAGCGCCGCGAGATCCTTCTTAACCGCCGCCAGGTCCAGGCTCTTGAACGCCTGCGCGTAGTTGAAATCCTCGCCCATCGGATTGGACTTGGAGGAATGCTGGTGCAGGAGATCGAGCTTCAGATGGTTTGGCCACCAGTCACGGTTGGTGGTGCCAGTGGTGGTGGGAGCGTGGTTAAACGGGCACTTGGATTCGGCAGGCATGCGGTGCGACTCCTGTTTCGGGTTTAGCTGACTCTGAGAACCAATGGGTTAGGCCGGCTCCGAGCGCCGGCTGTTCCCATTATTGGCTCGATCCTAAAAAGGTCCACCCCGGCGGGGGAAGAGTAAAGAGAAGGGTGAAGGGGTGAAGAGTAAAAGACGGCCACACGCACGGCGGGCGCGTCAGTTCCCCTTCTTCCCTTTCGCATCCTCGGCCTTGTCCACGATCAACCGGTCCGCCGTCACGGTGATGGAGCGGAAGGTGGATGCCCGCGAGCGCCACCAGAGACGCCAGTGGGTGGGCTTATCGCGCTGTGCTTCGGGCACGGGGACGACCAGGGCCCAGCCGTCGCGGATGAGTTGGAGCTCATCGCCGCGGCGTTGGACGCGGACTTTGGCGGTGAAACCGCCCCAGCTTCCGAAGTTCCAGCCGCCGTCGAAACCCAGATCCTGCCCGCAGACGGCGATGAGCATTCCGCCGGTGTTCGTGTACGCGGCCCGCCCGAAATCGGCGTCGAGGTCTACCGAGAAGTCCCCTTCCATCGTGAATCGGCTGACCATTTCATTGTCTGGTTCTTGCGGACCGGTTGCGCCTTTGGGCGACATGGTGAGATTGGCCTTCCATCGCCAGGACTCCGCCATTTTCGCGGCGTCGTTGAACCTCGAGGCCAGCGACTCGGAATTCCCGTGCGGCCTTTGCGGCGCGGCGCGCATGAGGCGGTCCGTCACCACGAACGCGACGTCGTATCGCGCGGGGTATTCCGTCGTAAAATATTCCGAGCCATGCGGGGCGCGACCCTGATTGACTCGCTCCCAGGTTTCAACCTCGGACAATCGAACCTTCGCGACGGCGACGGGCGCGCGCTTCGCCGCCGCGACCTGTTGCGCGGTGAGCGTACTCACCCGCAATCCGGTGACGTCGTGCAAGTCCGCGGCCCGCAGCGACATCACAACCTTCCCGTCACTGGACAGGAATCCCGCGCGCATGGTCGAGTCACCCCCTGCGGCACTTAATACGACCACGTCGCCGGCGTGAAGCGTGATTTCCGGAGTTGCGAGCACCTTGGGCCCGCCCATGGACCAGTGCTGTTGGTTAACTATCGTGATGTCCCCCACGCCGCCATTGCCGAAAATGCACGCTACGAGCGACCCCTTCCACGCCCCGTTGCCCGGGTCGAAGCGGGCGGACGCGTCGCGGGGACCGTCCTTCGCCCGCGCCATGTTCGGGCGGAATGTGAAGCCCAATGTGAATTCCCTGCGCTCGCCGGCCGCCATGCACTGTGAGTCGTACAGCGGCAGGCCCCGCGCGGCCCGGGCCCAGGCTGCGTTTGCCGCGGGATCCCCGGGTTCGACGGGGGCGGCGGCCCTGGCCGCGTCGACCTTGTCCGCGTCCATATCGCCGGGATCCATTCCCGTGAGATCCTTGATATCCGCGGGAGCCGGAATGAGAGTCCGCTCGGATTCGGGGGCAAACCCCGCGAGGCGAACACACCCGTTTCCGTCCGCACTGACTACCGCTTCGATCACGTCGCCTTCCACGAGGTCGATGTCCGCGGTGAAGCGTGCGTCCTGCGCGGCAAGCTTCAACACCTCGACGCCGTTCTTCAAGACCCGCGCGCTACCCTGATTGTTGTATACGAGCATCCGCCATTTTTCCGGCGCGGGCGCCGTCGCGCTACGCGTCGTCGCGAGGGTTACCTGCGGCCGCCCTTCGTCCGCCCGGCGAGGAGGCTGATTTTCCGCCGCCCCGTTCTCGTGCTCGCGATTCGCCAAAAGTCCGGGTTGGGTAGCCGGCGTTTGCGGCATGGTCGTCGGGCGCGCCGGGCCCGCGGGCGGGAGTGACGCAACTTTTGCGACCGCGTTCGCCGTCGGCCGTTGGACAATGGCTTGTGGTCGGCCTGCGGAACGTCCGTAGACCAGGTACACGGTGACAAATACGCCGGTTACCGCCGCCCCAATGATCCAGGCGGAATATGCCTCCGCTCCGACACGAGCCCTGCGTAACCACTGGTCGATCGAAGTCGGCGTACTCTCTTCTTGTGCCGGCGCGGCATCGGCCGCGGGAATTTCACTCGCGGTCGTCGGGTCGCTTTGTGCATCCGAGACCGGCACAACGCCGTTGGCGATGAGCCGGCGGTCGTATGCGGCGCGGCGCTGAGGATGAATCACGGTCAGCCGGGCCTGGGCCACTTCGTCCATCATCCGCTGGCACTGCGCCCGGCGCTCCAAATCCGGGTCGAGCGCGTGGCGGTCGAGCCTCTCGAGCTGCCGGTCGGCGGCTTCCTCGATGGCCTTCGCGTCGGCACAGAAGGTGGGGAGACCCAGCAGCGCGTAGTGGTTCGGCGGACGCGAAACGTCCGGCGGGATGCGCAGCCACTGTGAATATTCGTCGTCGATCGGCATGCCCCGCCATCGTCAAATTACGCGGACATTCGGCATTGGGTCAGTTTGGAAAGACGGGTGCCACGGGTCGCGGTACTCCCAGACCCGTGCTTCTCAAGTCGCGGCAAGAGCACAGGTCTGCGAGTACGCCGAGCTGTGGCACCCATTTTTCGAACTGACCGACTAACGGGAATTCCTATTGCGGACTCGGCTTCAAATTGCGCTTCACGAAACGGGCGTCGCCACCACTTCCGCATCTTCGTTTACCGGCGCACCCCGCGTTGCCCCCGCCTGCCGCTGAATCGCGACGCTGGCCCAGTTGCCGTAGGTGGCCTCGATCGCCTCGACGTGCAGCCGGCCGCTGTTGTCGTAGGTGAACGTGACGTCCACCGGCGAATTCCGCGGCAGCCCGCGGGGCAGCGGCTCGATCGAACACGCCCCCACCGCAATGCACTCATCCGGCACCCGCGACTCCCCCTCGACGATGCGCACCGTCACCGCCGCCTGATTGTCAGCGGCCGTCCCGAATCGTTTTTTCACGCTCACCGGCAACTGCGTGTTGCTCGGAATGAGAATGGTCACCCGCTGCTGCTTGTCAGCAGTGGTGACGACCACGCCCAGGTTGTAGGCGTTCACGTTGGTCGTGCGGATCGTGCGGAGAAGCGTCAGCAGACCGCGCTTGAAGGACGCCAGCAAACCCGGCCGCGTGAGCACGAGGTCCAGCTCTTTTTCCTCCGGCGACTGAGCACCCGGCGCACTCGCGGCCACGCCGGGCTCTTGCAGCTTTGGAGCGCCCGCCGCCCTGGCGCTCGCGGCGGCAGCGCAGATCGCGGCGTGAATCGCTGCGCCGTGCGCAACCGCCTCATCGGGCGAAAGCGTGCAATTCGGTTCCTTGCCCGTCACCCGGCGGAGCATCTCAATCACCTGCGGCATGCGCGTCGAGCCGCCCACCACCAGCACGTCGTCGATGCGATCCCACGTCAATTCCGCTTGTTTGATCACACGATTCAAGCGGCTTTCCGACCGGTAGAGCAGGCTTTCGGTCAAGGCGTCGAATTGCTGCCGCGTGATTTCGCCGGAGAAGGTTTTGCCCGCGTGATTCACGACGAACGTCGTCTGCTTTCGTTGCGACAGGACCTTCTTGGTTTCTTCCGCCGCGAGCAGCAGGTTCTGCGAGCTGACGGGGTCGTCGCGCGGGTCGTCCTGGTGGGCGTGGACGAATTGATCGGCCATGTGATTGAACAGGCGTTCGTCCCAATCGCGCCCGCCGAGCCGCACGTCGCCCGCGGTGGCGAGGACGCGCAGGTCGCGCCCCGCGATCTGCAGCATGGTCACGTCAAAAGTCCCGCCGCCCAGGTCGTAAACCAGGGTCGTACGCGCCGGAGTCTCGGCGGGCTTGTTCCCCGCTTGCGCCGGCTTCGCGTCGTTTTCCTTGAGAATTCCCCGGTACGCGTACGCCAGCGCCGCGGCGGTAGGCTCATTGATAATGTCGATGACCTTTAGCCCCGCCAGCCTCCCCGCCTCCGCGGTCGCCTGTCGGCGGCCTTCATCGAAGTAGGCCGGCACGGTGATGACCGCCCCGTCGATGGAAGTTTCCAACCGCCGCTCGGCGTCCTGCCGCATCTTTTTGAGAATTAGCGCACTGAGCGAAATGGGGCTCAGTCGTTTGCCGTTGATGAGCCTGGGATAATAGGGATCACCCATGTGCCGCTTGGCGCACTCGGCGACCCTCCCCGGCTCCGCCAGCGCCGCTCGCCGGGCCTCGCGGCCGACGATGACCTCCCCGTCTTCGTCAAACAGCACGACCGACGGCGTGGTCAACTCCCCTTCCGCATTGAGAATCGTCGCGGGAGACCCGTTGGCGTCGAGGTACGCCATGGCGGAGAACGTCGTGCCCAAATCGATCCCAAGGAGCGGCATAGGTTCGCCTTTCACGCGCACAAGCGAAGGGTGGATTATCGCCGCAGACGATCTTACCCGGTTCTTTGCGCGGGGCAACGCACGCATTCGCGTTGGCCGCGAATGGGGGGCGTGATGGATTCAGCGGGGGCCATTCTCCCTCCTCCGGTACTCCGGCCGAGGGCGGGGTGGGGGCGAGACGGTTCAAAGGTTCAAGAGTTGAAAGGTTCCAGGGTTCAAGGCTTCGAGCGTTCCCGCGCCTTGTACCATTGAACCTTTCAACCCTGGAACTATTTTCGCAAGCCCCCTCTCTGACCCTCCCACCGGAATACCGGAGGAGGAGGGAAATTCGATGCGCGTTACACTACGAGGTCGAGCCGGGCATGAGACGGCCGGTCATGCGGAGTGAAACACCCGCCTGCCGTTCTCCGGGACCGACGAAATTGTACGCAGGAGTTCCGTGCCGCCCTGTCGCGCACGCATTCGAATCAGCCCGAATGTTGTGGGAGAACTCCTTCGCCGTGGTTATGGGTGGCGATGGGAATCAAGCGACCCGCCCGAGACGGGCGGGAAGGATAGCCGAAGAAGGGATTTGAACCCTTAACCCCCGCTTTACGAAAGCGGTGCTCTACCGTTGAGCTACTTCGGCGGGTTGCCGCAGCCGACGGCAGGGCCGACGGGATCGCCGAAGCATAGCCGGAAATGGACGCTTTTCAAGCGGGCCGCGGGTCAGGCGAAGGAGGCCTGATGCAGGCAGTGCCGGTGCAGGTAGCCGCTGATCGAGCGGATCAAATCGCGTAGCGCGTGACGCCAGTCGTTTTGGCGCGCCCGGCAATGGAAGTCGCCGGCGGAGTCGTGGATGCGGGCCTGCACTTCGTAACCGCGGCCGGTGCGATGCAGCGTGATGTGCAGGAGAAAACCGCCTAGCCTGCTGCCCATTCGGAGGGGCCGGCGGAGCCAGGCCATGAGTTGTCTGCGGTGGGACGGCTTCAACAAAACGTTGCCCTCATCGAGCTTAATCATAAGGCAAGCTCCTGTCAGGGTCGGTTCAAAATTTCCAAATAGCAAGCGATGTGCCCGGGCGTTGACGTCTGCAATTATACCAGTGGCGACGAGCGCCCGAGAAGCGAAATCGCGAATGTCGATCGAATTATTTCTCGGCCGCAAGCGGGTGGGAGACGTGCCAGGCGTTGCAAGAAAAGCGAGCGCGAGTGACCGGTGGGTTTGACGGTTCGCGGTGCAAGTGACGAGGGGATGTCTTGGTGAACTAGACGCGCGGGGGCGGGGACGCTACCCTACCCCCCTTTCATTGAACTGAAACGAGCAGTAAAGGCACTTTAGGAAACAGGAAAGGAGCGTTGGATGGCCAAGCCCCGCCGCCGCCGCAAAGTCGGCAGCAAGAAGCTCAAAGCCCGCCGCGACCGCCGCAAGCGGTAACGCAGGCCGCCGGGCACGGGCTCCCAAGCCCGTGCCTGATGCACGCGCGAATTGACTTCATTTATTTTAGATGCAAAGGCGAATCGGGCCCGGTCCACCGCGGCTTCCCGCCGGCGCTGCCGGTTGAGGCGGCATGCGCGGGGCCGGGCCTGATTCTGCGCGCAGTTCTTATGCAGCGGGCGGCGGGCCGGGCCGATAACCTTGCCTTTTTCCGTAGTAGGTCAGTTTATAACGCCCGCTGGGTGCCACAGGTCGGCGTACTCGCAGACCTGTGCTGTCGGGGCGAGTTGAGAAGCACAGGTCTCGGAGTACCGCGACCTGTGGCACCCGTATTTTCAAAACGGACGATTACCCGCTTTGCCTGTGGGCTGTGCGTCCTGCCGCGTGACGAATATCCGCCCCGGCTGCTATGATCGGCCCGACCTTGGAGGCTCCGATGCGTGAGGCATTAACCCAACAGATGCGGCTGGCGCTCGACAACGCGCAGCGCGCCGCCCGCCGGCTGAACCAGGACTTCGTCGGCACTGAGCACCTGCTGCTGGGCGTGCTCGAATGTGAAGCGGGGGAAGCCGTGTGGACGTTGCGGGCGAACGAGGTGCCGGTCGCGGAGCTCCGCCGACGGCTGTTGCTGGGGCTTCCCGCGGGCGACCAGGCGCCCGTTGTAACGGGGAATCTGCCCCTGTCGCCCAGGGCCACCCGGATCATCAACGCCGCCCAAGTGTTGGCGCAGCGGCTTCGCGAGCCGCAGGTTTCGACGAGGCTGGCGTTGCTCGCGTTCCTGGAGGAATCGGGATCGAGCGTCCGCCAGGCGTTCCTGGATTCCGGGGCGGATCTGGATGAGCTCATGCGCGTGCTGGCCGAAAAGCCGTGTGAGGCGGAGGCGTAATCTGCCTCCCTCTCCCTCCCAGGGAGA
>JAQGHP010000068.1 GCA_028288775.1 Phycisphaerales bacterium
ATCCCTTGTTTGATCGAAAGTTGCGCGAAAAACGCTGCATTTTTCTGGTTCAGCGAATTAAACGATTGCTGAAGGCAAAGAGAAGGTGCCAGCCACCTTCGCGATAACTTGCCCATTGTGCGGCTACAGCCTCACCGGCAATGTAGGCGGCGCGTGCCCCGAATGCGGCGGGAAGATGGAGCCGTTGGCAAAACAATGAATGCCGTCCGCTTCGTGGGCCCCATTGTGTAGACCCCTTTTCATTCCCGAGAACGCGCGCCGCGCTTTCTTATCAGCAGGGCCGCCATTGCGCAGCCGATGATTGCGGCCGAGGCGGGCTCGGGGGCGCTGCTTATTGTATCGGTGTAGATATCGACGGGGCCGATGCTGGTGGCACCTTCTCCGCCGCCGAACAAGGCCTGGTTGCCAACCGACGTGGCTTCCAGCGAATCGCGGCCTTGTGAAAGCGTCGTCGTCGACCAGGTGCCGGTGGAGTTGTCATAGATATCGACGACATTGCTCTCGGCGAAGGTGGTGGTGGACCCGCCGCCGAACAGCACGTCATTCCCGACCGTTGTCGCGGCAAGGAATCCCCGCGTTTGGGACAATTGTGCGGTTGACCAGGTGTTGGTGGTCGAATTGTAAATATCCACGACGTTGGAAAAGTTTCCGGCGGCGTTGATTTCACCGCCGGCAAAAAATGCGAGGTTGCCGACGCTCGTCGCGGACTCGAAACACATCGCGACCGGCATGGTCGAAGTGGACCAGGCGTGGGTGGTTGAATTGTAAATATCGACCACGTTGCTTGGCGTCCCGGAAGGGAGCCCGCCGGCGAAGATGGCTAAATTCCCCACCGCGGCGCCCGCCAGCCCGGAGCGCGCGACGGACAGGTTCGCGGCGGACCAGGTGTTCGAAGCAACATTGTAAATATCGACCACGCCCGAAGACTGTTGCGTGCCGCCGGGGCCGGCGGTCTGGCCGCCCGCGAAAATAACGTTCCCACCCACCGATACCGCCGCGAGCTCCGCCCGCGGCTGGGAAAGCGCGGCCGTGGACCACTGGCTTGTCGTCGTGTTGTAGATGTCTACCACGCTGCTGTAGGTCGACCCAAAGCCGCCCGCAAAAAACGCCTCACTCCCAGAGGAGGCGGCGGCCAAATCGAAACGCCCCAACGAAAGATGCGAGATGGACCAACTTTGGGTCGCTCGCGAATAAATGTCCACAACGTTGTTGGTCGGAGGGCCGCCCCCGGCAAAAAATGCGTCGCCCCCCGCGCTCGTCGCGGCGGCTTGTACGTGGTTGGCCGACATGTTCGCCGTCGATCGCTGGAGGGCATCCCCCCAGGACGTGCGGGATAAACACACGGCCCAGGCCAAACCCACGGCGACGGCGAGCCTTCCCATGACTTTCTCCATCACGGATCCTCCAAAGATGTAACGTCTTGGTCCTGCCCGCGAATGAAGGCGAGGAGATGGCGAACTGATCGGGAGAATCCTAAGCAGTCGGTACGTGAAGCACAACAAACGCCTGACCATTGCGCTTGGATGGGACAGACAAAATCAAAGAGGCAAACCGGGAAGGCGGACAGCGCTGCGGTCTGACCTGCTCTGTCTCGACCCTCTGTTCTGGCGTTTCAGGCTGCTTCAAATAGAGGCCATTTTCTCGGGGATTTCTAAAGCGTACTCCGCAAGGAATCGGCCAAAAGGAGAGGGTCGAGACAGAGCAGGTCTGACCCCTTTTCTGGTCTCAGAAAGTTTGTGGAATCGCGGAATATCCGCCGGGGTGGGGATGTCTGCTGTCGGCAAGCCGGCATCTTCCTCAACCTCAAGAAGGAGTCTTCCATGTTGAAGCGTTTCATTCGCCGCCGCGTCGGCACCGCCGCCTCGACACATCGGAAAGCGCGCCACGATCGCGCCGTCACCATCGAGTCGCTGGAACAGCGGCAGCTCATGTCCGCGGATGTGGTGATCCAGTGGAACCAGGCCGTCCTGGCCGCCGTGCGCAATGACAAACCGTCGCTCGGGTTTCTCACGCGCGATTTGGGGATCGTCCACACGGCGATCTATGACGCGGTGAATGCCATCGACCATACTTCGAGCGTTTTCCACGTTCAGGCGAGCGCGCCCGCGGATGCGTCGCCCGTCGCTGCCGCCGACGCGGCGGGGCTGGCCACCGCCTCCGCTCTTTTCCCGACCGACACGGCATCCTTCCAGGCGACGTATCAGGCGGTGCTGGCCGGCATCCCCGCCGGCCAAGGCGAGACCGACGGCCTGGCCGTGGGAAATTTCGTCGCACAGCAGACACTCGCCTCGCGCGCCAACGATGGCGCGAACGCCGTAGTAAACTACGTCCCCGGAACCGCCCCCGGCGATTGGCGCCCGACGCTGCCTGCCTTCGCGCCCGCCCAGACGCCGCAATGGCCCGCCGTCACGCCCTTTGCCCTGAACAGCGGATCTCAGTTCCGGCCGGCTGCTCCGCCGGCACTGACCAGTGCGGCGTACACCGCCGCCTTCAACGAAACCAAAGATTTCGGCCGCATCGACAGCACCATCCGCACGCCGCAAGAAACGGAAGCCGCCAAATTCTGGGAAGGCAAGGCCGGCACCGCACAGGTCGCCGGCTACTGGAACGAGATCGCCCAAAACGCGGCCCTCTCGCAGGGCAACACGCTCGACCAGAACGCCCGGCTGTTTGCCGAGCTGAACGTCGGGCTGGCCGATGCAGTGATCGCCCACTTCGACGCCAAGTACACGTTCAATCGCTGGCGTCCGATCACCGCCGTTCAACTGGCCGGCCAGACCGGCAACCCGGACACCGTGGCCGATCCGAACTGGCTCCCGCTGAACAACACCCCGCCGAACCCGTCGTACGTCTCGGGCCACGGCGTCGTGAGCGGTGCGGCTTCCGCGTTTCTCGCCAATTTCTTCGGCACTGACAACATCAATTTCAACCTCACGTCCGATGACCTCAAGGGCGTCACGCACTCGTTCACCAGCTTCTCGTCCGCCGCGGCCGAGGCCGAGAACAGCGTCGTCTGGGGCGGGATTCATTTCCGTTTCGACGTCACAACCGGCGACACGATTGGTAAAGAAGTGGCCGGGTTCGTCGGCAAGAACTTCTTCAAGCCGGCCGTCGGCGCGGTCTTCCGGCAATCCAACCTCGTCTCCAACATCCCCGGACTGGCCGCACATACAGACCCCCG
>JAQGHP010000161.1 GCA_028288775.1 Phycisphaerales bacterium
GGGACGGCAGGAATGCCCTCCACTCCCCAATCCGACACAGACAAGAATGTCTGCGCCACCACTGAGGAATGCCCTCCACCGCCTGCCCCGACGCAGACACGGATGTCTACGCCACCGTAGGGAATCAAAGCACAATTTAGACCATGGGGCCGGGACGATCGCCGCAGGCGCTCGCAAATATCGTGTGTGGACGATACGATTTCCTTACTTCGACGAAGGAGGCTCTTATGATCCGTGAAATCCGGTTATTGGGCGTGGCCTTCCTGATGGCGACGGCTGTTGCCGCGACGGGCTGTCACAAGGATAAGTCCGACGCGGCTGACACGAAATCCGACAGCGCAGCACCCGGCGCGGGCGGGGGCGGCGCTCAGGTTTCGGGCCTACAGGGCGAGGCGAAGGCCGCCGCACTGGCGGAAATTGGCAGGCACTGGGTCAAGGGCCCCGATGGCTGGACCACCGCGCGGAGCAACGGGACTTCCTTCGCGCCCGAGAATCTGCTCAGGCAATACCGCGAGTTGACCGTGGACGGCGTCAATGCTTTTGACCTTGGCGACTCGGACCGCCTGAACGGCATCGAATGGGCCGGCGAAGTGACATTCAAATCCTCGCCCGCGCGGGAGGCCGGCGACCCGGGCGTCGCGTTCGAGGGCCTCGCCGGCCTCAGCGTGAACCGGCAGCGCGGCAAGTGGACGCAATGGGTCGATTACCAGGCCGACGCCGTGCGGGTGCAAAAGGTCAAAGGGCAATGGCAGGTTTCGCAGGACAACAATCTCCTGCGCGGCAAGCTGCCGACCGGGGCGGATTTCGCGCAAGCGGGCGTGAAGTAATACGGATTCCCGTCGATTCACGCGCCGTGTTTGGAAGTGGTGTCGGAACCTCGGTCGTGACACGGGCGTCTGACCCGTGATTCATCAAAGTCTTCTTCGTGCCTTCGCGCCTTCGTGGTGAATAATCCGGCCTAACTCCGCACGCACCAGGCATGGGCGAGACGCCCATGTCACGATGGAAGTTCCGTCACGTCCACCGCCTTTCCCGTGCGGCTGCTTTCCCTCGCCGCATCCAATAACGCCATCGTCATGAGCACGCTCCTCGCACTGACCGCGGGCGGGCCGTCGCCCTTGATTGCCAATGCAAACCGCTCCCAAATCTGCGTCTCATTCAGCCCCGGCGCGGCGCGGGGGAACGTGTACGGGTCGGCGTACGCGGGCACGAAACGCAGATCGGCCCAGACGGCGGAATCGTAACTCGGGCTATGCGGGCTGGAGGCGGAGCCTTTCGTGCCGTCAAGGCGCCAGCGGGGGAGCGGCGAAGTCGTCGTCGTGTTGATGTCGATGAGGGCGGCGACGCCGTTGTCGAAGTCGATGAGGATGCGGGCGAAGTCATCGCAGTCGGCGGACCAGACGTTGCCGCGAAGCTGGGCGAAGACGCGCAGCGGGCGGGCGGGAAGCAGCAGGCGCCAGAGTTGGTCGAGGAAATGGCTGCCCCAGTCGTAGAGGCCCCCGCCCCCGAAAGTGGCTTCGTTGCGCCAGTTGGGGCGGTACTCCTTGGCCGCGGGGCCGACGCAACTAATAAACTGGCCCAGGCGGCTCTCGACGTTGATCAGCTTTCCCAACTCGCCCGAGGCGACGGCGTCCTTCACCGTCAGGTAGTCGGCGTCCCAGCGTCTATTGTGAAATACGGAAAGCACGCGGCCCCGCCGGTCGGCCTCTTCGCACAGCGCGCGGGCCTGCGCCAGGTCAAGCGCCATGGGCTTCTCGACCATCACGTGCTTGCCCGCCGCGAGGGCGTGCGAAGCGTGCTCGAAGTGCATGGCCGTGGGAGTGGAGACGAGGACGGCGTCGATCGAATCATCCGCGAGAAGCTCGGCGGGGGTGGAATACGCGATCAGCCCGCGGCCATGGGCGAGCGCCTGGCGGGCGGGCGTGGCGTCCGCCACTGCCGCGGGGGCGATGCCCTTTGCCGCCGCGATCCAGGTGGCGTGATCCGCGCCGATCCTTCCGAAGCCGATAATGCCTACGCGTAGGGTGTCCATGGGCGGGATTGTAATACGCGAGGCGAAAAGCGGTGACCCCTTTCGTGGGCGCTGGGTGAAAGATGGCGCGGAAATGTACCGTGGCAGGGATGGCCCGCCCGCCCATGCCACTGCACGGCGGGCCGCGGGCGCCGCTGCATACGTGAGCCGCTCATGACACGAAGCAAATTGCGGGGCACCGACGGATGCCGGCAAACGGGCGATGCCTTCGAGAGTATTCTTGGGCGACGGTCCGATTCCCCAGCCCGGCGGCGGGCCGTGGAAACGAAAGGCGAAACGAGGAAGACCACATGATCCATGGAACCAAACGATTCAAACTCGCGGCAACCCTACTCGGCCTGACAGGCTCTTTGTTCTGTCCGACGTCCGTTCTGCGGGCGCACGAAGGGCATGAGCCGTCGCCGCACGGCGCTGACGCGGCGCTGCTCGCGAAGGCATCCGAGCAGATGGCCGTCGCGGCTCAGAGCTTTTGGGCGTCCCTCTCGGATGAGCAAAAGGCCCGTGCCGGGTTCGCCTTCGACAACGCCGAGCGCATGAACTGGCACTTCATCCCCAAGGAGCGCAAAGGTCTCCCCTGGAAAGACATGACCTCCGCCCAGCGGGCGCTGGGCCACGCGTTCCTTGCGAGCGGGCTTTCGCAGCGCGGGTACATGCAGGCGGAAACGATCATGAGCCTGGACCAGGTGCTCAAGGAAATGGAGCCCGGCCCGCCCAAGACGCCGGCCCGCGACCCGGACAATTACTACTTCAGCATCTTCGGCACGCCGGGGGAAAAAGGCGCGTGGGGTTGGCGCGTGGAGGGGCATCATCTATCGCTCAACTTCACCATCCTAGACGGCAAAGCCGCGGTCGGCGGGCCGATCTTCCTGGGCTCCAACCCCGCCGAGGTGCGCGAAGGGGCCCGCAAGGGCCTGCGCGTGCTGGCGGCGGAAGAGGACCTGGGCTTCGGGCTCCTCAAGGCGCTGAACCCGGCTCAACAGAAAAAGGCGATTATTGACGCCAAGGCGCCGAACGAAATCATCACCGCCGCCGACCGCAAGGCCAATCCGGGAGAGCCGGTGGGCGTGGCGGTCGCGGAAATGACGCCCGAGCAGAAGACGCAGGTCATGGCGCTGGTGGAGTTCTACGCCAATCGCCTCCGCCCCGAGCTGGCGGAGGACGATTTGCAGAAGATCGAAAAGGCCGGCGTCGAAAAGATCCACTTCGCCTGGGCCGGCGCCACCGCCCCCGGCGAAGCCCACTACTACCGCATCCACGGCCCCACATTCCTGGTCGAATTCGATAACACCCAGAACAACGCCAACCACGTCCACACCGTCTGGCGCGACGCCGCGAATGACTTCGGCGAAGACCTGCTGAAGCAGCACTATGCGGAGCACCCGCACGAGGCGGCCAAGTAAACCCGGGGGCTGAAATCCGAATTCCGAAATCCGAAACCCGAATCAAATCCCAAATCCGAAGACGGGATCCACGAAGGGACACGAAAGCGAACACGAAGGTACACGAATGAATTAGGATTTCTTCTTCGTGCCCCTTCGTGTTCAGCATTCGTGTTCCTTCGTGGATTTCTCCGTTTCGGAATTGGGATTTCGTCATTCGGATTTGATTCGGGTTTCGGAGATTCGGAATTCGGATTTAAGCGGCGCGCCCCGCAATTCCGATCTTGCGTCCCTTTCCCCGCGCTCATACCATCCCTCGCTCAAAGCCGGGGGCGGCTACAACTGTGAGACCAGCCCCGCGGCGATACTCTATTCCCAGAAGGGAACCGTTATGGCGTTGCGCATTCTTGTCGCGGACAAGCTGGCCGATGAGGGACTCGATTTCCTCAAGCAATCGGGCATCGAGTTCGACGTGAAAACCCCGATCAAGGAAGACGAATTAGCCGCGGCAGTCGGCTCTTACGACGCGCTGATTGTCCGCTCGGGCGCGAAAGTCACCGCAAAAGTGCTGGAAAATCCGGGAAAATTGAAGGCCATCGCCCGGGCCGGCGTGGGCGTCGATAACATCGACCTGCCCGCCTCCACCGCCAAGGGCATCCTCGTCATGAACACCGCGGAGGCGTCCACGCTATCCACCGCGGAACACGCGCTGGCTCTCATGATGAGCCTGGCCCGCAAGATTCCTGCCGCGGACGCGCACGTAAAGAGCGGGCAGTGGAAGAAGACGCAGTACCAGGGCACACAGCTCGCCGGCAAGACGTTAGGCGTTGTGGGGCTCGGGCGCATCGGGCGCACCGTGGCCAGCAGGGCGATCGCGATGGAGATGAACGTCGTCGGCTTCGACCCGTTCTACAGTCAGCCCACCGCCCTTGACGGAAAGGTGAAGCTCGTCCGCGATTTCGACGAATTCCTCTCCCAGATCGACGTCATCAGCTTCCACGTGCCCGGCGGCGAAGGCACCAAGCACCTGCTCAACCGCGACCGCCTATTCAACAAGTGCCGGCCAAATCTGCTGGTGATCAACGACGCCCGCGGCGAAGTGGTGGACGAGTTCGCTCTGGCTGATGCGCTGAAGGAAAAGAAGATCGCCGGGGCGGCGATCGACGTCTTCTCGGTCGAGCCTCCGCCCAAGGACCATCCGCTGTTCAAGCTCGACAACGCGGTGCTGACGCCGCACTTGGGCGCGAGCACGGACGAGGCACAGACCGCAGTGAGTGTCGAGGCGTGCAAGTCGATCGTCGCGTACCTCCGTAATGGCGAAATCCGCGGCGCGGTGAATGCGGGAGGCGTCAAGCTCGACCTGCCCCCGGATGAGGCTCCGTTCGCGGACCTCGCCCGGAGGATCGGCGCATTAGTGGCTGGTTTTTCCGAGGGCGGCTACAAGAACATCACGCTCCGCGCCAGCGGCCCTCGCGCGCAGAAGCTCATGACCACGCTGCTGCGCCTGGCGACGGTGGAGTTGCTCAAGCCGCATTTCGATACGCCGATCAATGTGATCAACGTCGAGCATCTGGCCAAGAGCCGCAACATCGAGTTGGTGACGATCGCGGAGCCCAACCCGCCCGCGGGTTTGGTGGGCGACATCGTGGGCGTCCGCGCGGACGGGCCCGATGGCGAATCGCACCGCATCCTCGGGACGGTCTATGCCGACGGACTCCCTCGCATCCTGCGGATCGACAACTTCGCAATGGACATGGTCCCCGAGGGGCACATGGCCCTGATCATCAACAAGGACCAGCCCGGCGTCATCGGGACCGTCGGTTCGAGCTTCGGCGACGCCAAGGTAAACATCGCGGACATGGTCATCAGCCGAGAAAAGCACGCGGACGGTTCCGCGACGGCGCTGATGGTGTTGAAGACCGACAGCGCGCCGACGGATGCGCTGATTAATAGTCTGCGATCGAAACCGTTCATCGTGAAAGTAAAGTCGGTCGTGTTGCCCCCGCGCGGCGCGAGCGCATAACGAGGCGCGCGCGGCGCATGATGTGCAAAGAACCCGCGTAGCGGTCGGACCGAAGGTCCACCCTCCGACCGCTACGCGTTTTTGCGCGCAATTCAGAATCAGAACGCGTGCGCGAAAGTTTCACTACTCGCAATCGTCGAGCGTGGCGGAGCTCATGGAGGGTGGACCTTAGGTCCGACCGCTACGCGTGATATATCGTATTTTGCGTTGATCGCGTTATATTGCGGCGCATGCGCCGCGTCATCGCATTTCACACGATCATCACGACGTACGGTTTCTGGCTCCCCAATGATCCCCGCGGTTCGTGGTCCGACTTCGTCCGTGCCTGGGAACTCCTCGAATTCGGCCCCGCAACGCGAACCAGCGAGCACCGCTCCCTCGCTCGCGATCCCCACAATTACCGCGAACGTCTCGCAGCCAAGAAGCATTTGGCGCGCAGCCCCGTGAAGTTTAATGGGATCCAGGCCCGCGCCGTGGCGCGGGGGTTCGCGAACTACGTCGCGCGATCGGGCTGCGTGATTCACGCTTGCGCCGCGCTCCCGTGCCACGCGCATTTCGTTATTGCCCGACACCGCTATTCGATCGAGAAAGTCGCGACGTTGCTGAAAGGGGCTGCGACGCGCGAGTTGATTGACGAGAACATTCATCCGTTTGCGGACGACTCGTACCGCGATGGGACGCTCCCGACGCCCTGGGCCCGTAAGTCGTGGTCGTGTTTCTTGGATTGCGATGACGATATTGCGCGGGCGATTGCGTACGTCGAGCGGAATCCGATTAAGGACGGGAAGCGCGCACAGGAGTGGTCGTTTGTGCAGCGGTGGGGCACGATTTGAGTAACAGATACGACAAACACGCGTAGCGGTCGGACCGAAGGTCCACCCTCGGTGCGCTCCGTGACGCTCGACGCTTGCGAGTGACGCGACCTCTGCGCCCGCGATGCTGTCCGGACTCGGGAACAAAAACGCGGAGCGATCGGAGGGTGGACCTTTGGTCCGACCGCTACGCACGGGCGTGAGGTCTTGTACTACTGATGCGGATTATGAGAGCAGCAATTCCAGGTCCTCCCGCCCGAGCTTCCCGATCACACTATTGTCCGCGTTGATAATCGCGTCCGCCAATTCGCGTTTGGTGGCCTGAAGCTGCAGGACCTTTTCCTCGACCGTGTCCTTCGCGATGAGACGGTACGCGAACACCTGGCGCGTCTGCCCGATGCGATGGGCGCGGTCGATGGCCTGGGCTTCCACCGCGGGGTTCCACCAGGGGTCGAGCAGGAAGACATATTCCGCAGCAGTAAGATTGAGCCCCACGCCACCGGCCTTTAGGCTGATGAGGAACAGGCGGATGTTGTCGTCCGTCTGGAATTGCTGCACGACCGATTGGCGGTCGCGGGTGCGACCGTCGAGGTAGGCGTAGGGGACGTTGTCCTTGTCGAGCCGCTTGCGGACGATCGACAGGAGGCTGGTGAACTGGGAGAAGACGAGGGCCTTGTGCCCGCCGTCGGTCACTTCAGCCAATTGCGGCAGCAGGGCGTCCAGCTTCGCGCTGCTCTCGTCCACCCGCGACTTGTCCAGCAGGCCCGGGTGACACGCGGCCTGACGCAGGCGCAGCAGGGCTTCGAGCACCTGGATCTTGTTCTTGGCGATCCCCTCCGTAGCGATCTTGCTCAACAGCGAGCGGCGGTAGTGCTCCTTCAAGTCGTCGTAGAGCTTGCGCTGTTTGGCGTCGAGCTCGCAATGGATTGTCTGCTCTACGCGCTGCGGCAGTTCCTTCGCCACCTGCCCCTTGGTGCGGCGCAGGATGAACGGCCGCAAGGCCCGCGAGAGGACGACTCGGGTGGATTCATCAACCGCCTTCGCCCCCGCGCCGGTGGTTTGGAAGGGCTTGGCGGCGCCGAGCATGCCGGGGTTGAGGAACTCGAAGAGGCTCCAGAGTTCGCCCAGATGGTTTTGCACGGGGGTGCCGCTGAGTGCGAGGCGGTGGTTGCCGCGGAGCAGACGGGCGGCCTTGGCCGATTCGCTGTTGGCGTTCTTCACGGCCTGCGCCTCGTCCAGCACGACGTAATCAAATCCCACGTCCCTCAGGAACGTGATGTCGTTGCGCATCGTGCCGTAGGTGGTGAGGATGAGGTCGTAGTTGGCGAAGGCATCCGCGGCTTTGGCCCGGCCGATGCCGGTATGGTCCAGCACGCGCAGCTTGGGCGCGAAGCGGGCCGCCTCCTCCTGCCAGTTGAACACGAGCGATCGCGGCGCGACCACCAGCGTTGGACCGGGGCGGTCGGTTGTTGAAGCGCCGTTGACGTCGCTCGCGTCGCCCCGCACCGCGGCCTGCAGTCCGTTCGTGCTAACAGCGTCTCCGTTGGAGGAGTGGGCCGTTCCATTGGACGAGTCGCCATTGCTGCCCGGGCGCGCGGGGGTGCCGTTGTGCGTGGTGGGCAGCTCTCCGGTGCGCATCAGGCGGCGTTCTTCGAGCAGCGCGAGCACCTGTACCGTTTTGCCCAGGCCCATGTCGTCGGCGAGGCATCCGCCGAAACCGAATATGCGGAGAAATTCGAGCCAGCCGAGCCCCTCGCGCTGGTAAGGGCGGAGCGTGCCGACGAAGGAGGCCGGCGCTTCCGCGGCGCGGACGCCGGAGAAATCCGCCAGCCGCTGGCGCGCCTGTTGGAACACGGCGTCGCAACTCACATCCGGCTGCGAAGCGAGCAGCGCATCGAGCAGCCCGACCTGTGACTTGCCGAAGACGACGTGGTCGTCCTTCTCCTCGCCCATGCCAGCGAGCAGGCCATATTTCTTAAGCCAGTCTTCGGGCAACACGCCGAAGGTGCCGTCGTCGAGGCGCACGGTCTTTTCGCCCTTGCGCAGCGCGCGGAGCAATTCGGGAAGGGCGACGGACTGCCCATCGAAGTCGGCGTTGCCGTGCAGCTCGAACCAGTCGATTCCGCTGGAGACCTCCATGTGGATCTGCCCGGCCTGCCGATAGAGGCTGCCATCCGCCTCGACGTGCCAGTTCTCGTTGATGAGCGTGCGGATGACGTTGGGCAGGTAGGTCGGGGCGAGCTCGAGCTTCGCGGGCTCGCGGTCGTAATACGAAGACTTGCTCTGGCGGAAGCCGATGGCTTGCAGCCGTTCCATGGCGCTGCGCTCGGCCTGCGCATCGCGAATAATCATGCGGCGGCGCTCGGGCTGATAAATTCCCGGGCCGGTGTCTTCCGCCGCGACGGCATGGCCTTCGTAATCGAAGGACAGCTCGCCGATTAGCTTTGGCTTGCCGTAATAGTAATCGCGTTCCTTGGGCTTTTTGACGCGCAGCCGCGGCTTGGGGGTTAGCGGGACGCGCTCGAATTTCAGCTCCTCGGGCAGCTCGAGCCGGGGCACCTCGGGCATGCTCAGGAGGCGGCGGAGCAGCTCATCGCCTTCGGCCATGGGCACCGAGATTTCGCCCTGCCGACGGAGCAGCATGATCCACGCGAACGCGCCGCCGTGATCGAGTGGGGCCGCGTGGGTGGAGGTGAACAGCAGCCCGCCATTGACGAGCAGCGCCGGTTCGGCCACGGGCATGCGGCGATCTTCGCTGCGCAGCTCGCCGGAGAGGATGAAGCGGTTCGCCGCGTCGTCGCGCCGGGCGACAAGCCAGAATTCCCACGGCGGGCCGTCATCCCACGCGATGGGCGTCAGCGTCTCCTCGTCCACGTCCAGTCGAAGCACGCAGCGGCCGGTCTGGCACATCCTGCGGATGAGCGTGCCGTACTGCGCTTCCTGCAAGCGGAATCGCGACGAGCGGTTTCCCGAAGAGTAGTAGTACCCGTAACTATCGCGCTGCGCGCCGCCCAGCAGGGCGATGAGCTCGGCATCAGCGGGGTCGGGGAGGCGGGCGGAATCCTCGGAGGAAAGCGACTCGAACTTGGGCTTGCCCCACGTGCCGTCCTTCTTGCGCTCACGCGTCATCAGCTCAATCGTGAGTCCGTCGCCGCGAAGGGCGGCGGCCACTTCAATGACGTACAGCAGCTCCCGCCCGGCGGGCCAGGGGGTGCGGTTCAGTTCGGTCTTGGAAGTCATCGCCTGGCGGAGCAGGTCGAAGCCGCGTTTCCAATCCTCGGGTTTCTCTTTGCGCGATTTGGGCGCTTTGGCGGTCGGGGGGTTCTTGCGCGTTGCGCCAAGGCCGATGTCGATGGGCCCGCGGCGGCCGAAATCATCGACGAGATCCGGGTCATCGATCGGTACGAGATCGACGGGGCCCGGGCGGTCCAGCGGCGATAGCACATTGCTCGCCTCGGCGACCAGCAACGTCGCCCAGACGTGCTGGCAGGGCTCGAGCGTGTCGAGGTAATCGGTGCATTCGCAGGAATAGGCCAGCTCGCGCCCCTCGCGCTCGAGCTCGACGCCGTAGCGGTGCCCGCAGTTGACGGTCGCGGAGATCCAGGAATCGGTGTGCTCGGTGATGCGCACCTCCCCGCGCCCGCGGCATTTCACGCCCTCCTGCCGGACCTCGATGTCCACCTGATCGATCACCTTCGACAATAACGACATCATCCCATCCTGCGCAAAGCAACCGCGCCCGAGCATCCCCCGCGCAAGCCCCATCGGCCGCGCGGAACGGCACATAGTACCTTGTTTGGGGGTCAAGGGCGATGCCCCGCGCGGGGGTCGCGCATCTTTTTGCGGGGCCGGGTTCTTCCGTGGCACGGGCGGGCCGCGAATGTAGTGGCATGGGCGATCCGCCCATGTAGTGGCACGGGCGGCCCGCCCGTGGTCACGGTACTCCGTGACGTTCGATCCGTACCCGGGTCGAAGAAAAGCAAGAGCGTGGCGACCTTTTCGCGGGCATGCGCGCCGCGGTCCGTTCCAACGGCACGGAGGAGGTCGCTGCGCTCGGGCTTTCTTCGGCCGGGGTACCGGCCGAACGTCACCGAGTACGGTGACCCATGGGCGGGCCGCCCATGCCACGGCAGATGCGGTCAGCCCATACGACAACGGTTTCCCGTCTGTGCCCATCTGTGGCGACACCTCCCCGCATTTTATTCGCGGCCGCCTTTCCGCTTTCGCGGTCTCCATGTCGCGGCGGCCGTGCGTCACTGGCATACAATCGCGCGTGATCGACTCCGCACGGATCAAGTTCTTGAACGATGAGGACGTCGCGCGGGGGCGGT
>JAQGHP010000178.1 GCA_028288775.1 Phycisphaerales bacterium
GAACATCCCGCCTTTTTCGCATTTCCTCATCAGCGTCTCAGCGTCTCTGCGACTCTGCGTTCATTCCTCCCCCCGACAAGCCTTTCGCCTCCGCCGCGATTGACCCCGAACCAGCCTCTACATAGCATCCATTCCCGTAATCCGCGTCCCGCACCCGATACATTGGGGAAAGCGCTTTTCGCCGATGCTCAAACTGGGCCCGCTCATCCTCCGCAACGTGCTGCGCAACCGCCGCCGGAGCATCCTCACGCTCGCCAGCACCGCCGTCTCCCTCGCGCTGCTGGCGCTACTCGCGGCCATGTACCAGGGGTTCTTCTACGACGCGCCCGCCTCCCCCTCCGAGGCCCGGCGACTGATCTGTCGCCACCGCGTCTCCCTCACCCAATCGCTTCCCGCCAGCCACTTCGCGCACATTAACGCGATCCCCGGCGTCGAGCAGGTCTCGGCGTGGTCGTGGTTTCAGGGCGTCTACAAGGAGCCCAAGGATTTCTTCGCCCGCTTTGCCGTGGACCCGGACGTGATCTTCGACATCCGCCAGGATTGGCAAATGCCCGCCGACCAACTCGCCGCGTTCAAACACGGCCGCACCGCCTGCGCCATCGGCGAAAAAATCGCCAAACAATACGACATCAAAATCGGCGACAGCGTCACCATCGTCGGCGACATTTACCCCGTCACCCTCGAGCTCACCTGCGTCGGAATCTTCTCCCACACGCTCAATGGCGAATGTCTCATTTTCCATCGGGAATATCTCACCGAATTGCTGCCGAAGAATTCCAAAACGCGTGATTCGGTCGGCACGTACATGATCCTCGCCTCCTCGGCCGATGAAGTGCCGCGTATTTCCAAGGCCATCGACACCATGTTCGACAACTCCCCTTACCCGACCCGCACGGAATCGGAAAAGGAATTCGGCCGCTCGTTCCTCGCGTTCATCGGCAACATCAAAATGTTCCTCATGGCCATCTGCGCCGCGGTGACGTTCACCATTCTACTGGTCTCGGCGAACACGGTCGCGATGGCCGTACGCGAGCGCACTCGGGAAATGGCGATCCTCCGCACGCTCGGATTCACGCCTGGCGAAATCCTGCAACTGGTTCTCGGTGAATCGGTTCTCATCAGCCTCGTGGGGGGACTGCTCGGACTCGCGTTGGGGTACATCCTTGCCCAAGGCCTGCAGGCGGGCCCGGGGGCGTTTATGTTCAAGAGCCTCAAATGGCAGGCGGCGTCGATCGTGCTCGTCATGGCCGCGGTCATCGGCCTAGTCGCGGCTTTGGTTCCGGCGATGATCGCGTCGCGAAAGAACGTGGTCGAGTCGCTTCGCTTCACGGGTTAACGATCGGACTGGCAATCCATGGGCGTCCCTTTCAATTACAATATTCGTAACCTCGTCGAGCGCAAGGGCACGACGCTGATGACTGCCTTCGGCATCGCGCTGACCGTTGCGGTGCTCGTAACGGCGCTGGCGTTGACGGCGGGCTTGGACAGCGTCTTTTCCGGAACGGGCGACCCGCTTCAGCTGCTCGTACTTCGAAAGGGCGTCAACGCCGAACTTACCTCGACCGTTGCCGACGACGCCTACCAGATCATCCGGACTTTGCCGGGCATCGCCGCCACCCCTGGCGGCCAGGCGATGGTTTCGCCCGAAATGCTGAAAGTCGTGAACCTGCCCAGCGTCGATTCCCCCACGGGCATGAACGTCTCTGTCCGCGGCATTCTTCCCATTGGGCTTGCGATGCGGACCGTCACCATCACCCAGGGCAAAATGTTCGAGCCGGGGTTAAGGCAGATCGTGGTCGGCGAATCGGTCGCCCGCAGATACCCCGATGCGCGGATCGGAAAGCAGGTGCGATTCGGCCACGGGTTATGGGAAGTCGTTGGCGTGTTCCGCATCGGGGACACTGCCGCCAATAGCGAAATCTGGGTGGACCTGAACCAACTCCGCGGCGATTTCGGGCAGCGTGAGGGCAGCAGTTCCCTGCTCGTCCGCGCCAGCAGCGAAGCCGCCATCGAAAATTTGAAAAAGACGATTCCCGACGACCAGCGGTTGGGCTCGGGCGTAATGGAGGAAAAGGCATATTACGCATCGATGACCGAAGCCGGTCAGCCCCTTCGCTACCTCGGCTTTTCGGTCGCGGTGATCATGGCGGTCGGCAGCGCGTTCGCCGCCACGAACACGATGTACGCCGCGGTTGCTCGAAGGGCCAGGGAAATCGGCACCTTGCGGGCAATCGGCTTCGGACGGTGGGCCATCCTGCGGTCGTTCCTGCTAGAATCCATCTGCCTCGCGCTGATCGGCGGTCTGATGGGTATATTGATCGCGCTGCCCATCAACGGCATGACCACTGCCGTCGGAAGCTTCAAGAGCTTCAGCGAATATGCATTCAAATTTAAGGTCGGACCGGACGCCATTGGCAAGGGCCTGCTCTTCGCCGTCATGATCGGCGCAGTGGGCGGATTCCTCCCCGCCTGGGCTGCGTCCAAAAAGAACGTCATCGCCGCGATGCGTGATTTGTAATGGAAGCCGAACTCAAAAAACTTCAGATCGACAAGTCCTTCAAGGCCCGCCGCGAGGAGCGGTCTACCTGGCCGTGGATATTGCTCGTCGTCGTCCTGCTAGCGGCGGGCGGCGGGGCGTGGCAGTGGCGCAATGCCGCCGCGGCCCCGGCGGTGCATACCATCCGCGTACGCGTGCCCCAAGGCGATGCCGCCGCGGCGCAGCGCGTCGTCTTCAACGCCACCGGCTACGTGATGGCCGCCCACAAGATCGAGCTCGCCAGCAAGGTGATTGGTCGCGTCGCCTGGGTAGGCGTCGAGATGGGCGACAAAATCACCAAAGGCCAGGTGCTCGTCCGCCTGGAGGATGATGAGTACAAGGCCCGCGTCGCCCAGCAACAGGGCCTCCTCGACAACTCCAAGGCCCTGCTGGCGGAGTTCGAAGCCGGCTCACGGCCGCAGGAAATCGCAACCGCCCAGGCCAAGTTCGATCAGGCGCTCGCCGAGCTTCACAATGCACAGGTGAACCTCAGGCGGCTCAAGAGCCTCGAAGGTTCCAACGGGGTCTCCCAGCAGCAGGTGGACGACGCGGACGCGCTCGTCCGCTCCCGCACCGCCGCGGCGGAGTCGCAGCATCAGCAGTTCGAGCTCGTAAAGGCCGGCCCGCGCAAAGAGCAGATCGACGCCCAGCGCGCCACCGTCCGCCAGCTTGAAGGCGGCCTCTCCAACTTCATGATCGACCTGAGCAATACCGTCATCAGCTCCCCCATCTCCGGCACCGTGCTGCAGCGCAACGTCGAGATGGGCGAGTTCGTCACCAACGGTTTCGTGGGCGACCGCGGCGCCAAGGGCTACGTGCTTTCGATCGCCGACTTAAGCGACCTCCGCGTGGAGCTCGACGTCAGCCAGGGCGACTTCGCCAAGGTCATGGCCCGCCAGCCCTGCTGGATCGTGACGGACGCGTACCCCGACAAAAAGTATGAAGGCGTCGTGGACCTCATTTCCCCCGAGGCCAACCGGCAGAAGGCCACCGTGCAGGTGCGCGTGAAAGTGCTGAGCCCCGACGATCTGCTCAAGCCCGATATGAACGCAACGGTATCGTTTCTCTCCCCGCCCAAATCCGCCGCGGATGCCGCCACGCAGCCTTCAACCGAGCGCCCCCCGTTCCGCGTTCCCGCCACGGCAGTCCGCGACGGCGCGGTCTTCGTCGCCGAAAACGGCAGGGCCGTCAGACGCCCCGTCACCGCCGCCAAAACCGGCAACGACAAGGAAATGGAAATCCGCAGAGGCCTCATCGGCGGAGAAGACCTGATCGTCAACCCGCCGGAATCCCTGGAAGACGGCGCAAAGATAAAATCCACGGAAGCCGACGGCCCAAAGGGCGGAGCATGAAGTGGCATGGGCGTCTCGCCCATGGTCGCGGTACCCCGTGACGTTCGATCGGTACTCCGGTCGAAGACAGCTAGAGCGCAGCGACCTCTTTTCCACTCGGACAAACCGCGGTGCGGAAAACCGCGAAGCCGAGACAGACGCGAAGAAGAGAAGATAAATGTGTCGCCACAGATGGACACAGATGAACACGGATAAGTCGAGGAGCAAGCTTTAACGTGACACGGGCGTCCCGCCCGTGCCAGTTGCGTAGGACCTGAGAAGACGCTTGGCAGCGGAAATCCTTTAAAACTTCCAACGCCTCCAGCATGGGCGGGACGCCCATGTCACGGGAAACGCTTCCCATCCGTGTTCGTCTGTGTCCATCTGTGGCGACACCCCCCGTATTTCTTCGCATCTGCCTTCGCGACTTCGCGACTTCGCGGTTGTGCCGGTCGGAGCGACATAGGTTAGGCTGTGCCACGAAACGCCGCGGCACTCGGCAGGCACATATAAATCGGAGCACCCATGACCCTCGCCATCGTCCAGGCCACCAACCTCACCAAGCAATTCGAACGCGGCCAGACCCAGGTCGTCGCACTCGACGGCGTAGACCTTTCCGTCGCACGCGGCGAGTTCGTCGCGCTCATGGGCCCCTCCGGATCGGGCAAAAGCACGCTGCTCCATCTCATCGCCGGCATGGACAAACCGACCGCCGGCCAACTGCTCGTGCTCGGCGAAGAACCCGCAGTGATGAGCGAGCGCACGCTCGCCCGCTGGCGCAATCACCTCATCGGCTTCGTCTTTCAGTCCTTCAATTTGATTCCGGTGCTGACCGCGCAGGAAAACGTCGAGCTGCCGCTAAAGCTCACCAGCCTCCCCCGCGCGACCCGCCGGGAGAAGGGCGAAACCGCCCTGAGGCTTGTCGGCCTCGAAGACCGCACCGACCACTTCCCCCGCCAGCTCTCCGGCGGCCAGGAGCAGCGCGTCGCCATCGCCCGCGCCATCGTCACCGACCCCGACATCATCCTCGCCGACGAGCCCACGGGAAACCTGGACGCCGCCAGCGCCCGCGACGTGCTGTCGCTCCTGCAAAAGCTCAACCGCGATTTCGGCAAGACCATCATCATGGTCACCCACGACCCCCACAGCGCCGCCGCCGCGTCACGCGTCATTCACTTGGACAAGGGCAAGTTCGTCGAAGCCGAAGCGCCGATGGCGACGGCGGTGTGAAGCTGCCGACTTCGCGACAGGGTATACTGCCGCGGTGCGATGGCGGGTCTTCACCATCTTCGCGACCATATCCTTCGCACTTGCCGCCGCGTGTACCACGGGGTTGGTGCGGAGCTACGTCATTGCCAACACGGTTCACTATGGCGACCGCGATCCATCGAACGGCGTCTGGCAGCGCGAACGTGAATTCTGGCTTAACTGCGGCCACCTCGACTACACCTTCACGTCCGAGACGGTGCCGTGGTGGGCCTCGGGCCGCCTTGATGGTCGCAGGTGCGAATGGAAGTGGTCGAGCCTCAATGCCTGGGGGCCGGTCAGCATAGCCGACCGGAAATGGGCGTTCGTACGCCGCTCGGAAACGACCACGCCAATCGAAAGCCCGAACGCGTACTTTGTGCCACCGACGACAATGCCAACGAACGACCCGCGCGCCACCCAGCGGCTTGAAGACCTGCACGGCGACCATACCACCGTAACACACACCGGCCGTTTGCCGTTGCTCCCGCTGGTCCCAATCCTCGGCGTCCTCCCCTGCGTCTGGCTCCGGCGCTTCATCACCCGCCAGCACCAAATCGCCCGCGGCCTCGCCGGCCTCTGCCCCTAATGCGGCTACAACATCGTCAAGACCACGCGCCAATGCCCCGAATGCGGCTTCACGTTCCGTAGCGCCCAAACCTAAACGCCCGGAAAATTGGAGTTGACTGGGACAAAGGGGTCGGGAGTCTTTTGCTGATTATTGAAAAGACTCCCGACCCCCTTTAGTGCCTCGACCCCTTTAGTGCCTTCGGTCACTACGGACTTTGCGGGTAAAACCATCCGATCAAGGCGATGCCAACCATGCCGAGGATAATGAGGCCGGCCACGACAAGGCACCCGGCGCTTTGCCGGAGAACCCCGCCTTGCTTTGATCCGGCGGCGTAGTCGAGTATCGGCTTGTCCCGCCCCGATTGCTCCGACGGCTTCATGGCAGATTCCTTCTCCCCGCGCTATTGGGTCTCACGGCTTTTTGGCATCCGCTGCCGTCGGCACCGCGAGATTGGCGAGCTTCTCCTTGAGCTTGTTCCATTCCTCCGCATTCTCCGGCAACGGCGCGGGGCTGAGGGCGGGGAGCAGTTTGTCCCACGCCACGCTGAGCTCTCCCTGCATGTCGTGGGTGTCGGCGGTGATCGCCAGCACGGCGTCCTGCTCAGGCATTACCACGCAGAATTGCCCGTTCGCACCATCACCGCGGAATGCGCCGTGGCGGCAGCGCCAGAAGAGGTAGCCGTAGCCTTGTTCCCAGTCGCTGTTGGGATTGCTGCCGTTGGAGGTTTGCCGCGTGGTCGCGGCCTGCACCCACGCTGCGGGGACTAGTTGCTTTCCCTGCCATTGCCCTTTTTGCAGGTAGAGCTGCCCAAATTTCGCGACGTCTTCCGTGCGGAGGTAGAGACCCCAGCCGCCGAAGCTGATCCCCTGCGGGCTCATGCCCCACGTCGGGTTCTCGATGCCCAGCGGCTCAAAGAGCCGCGGGCGCAGGTAATCGAGCACCGTCTGCCCCGTCGCCTTTTGTACGATGGCCGACAGCATGTAGGTGCCCGGCGTGTCGTAGAGAAAGTGCGTCCCCGGCTTGTGCGGGACGGGGTGCGCCAGAAATATTTTCGTCCACGGCTCCGTCTTCGAATTCTTGAACTGCGGCTCCGCCTCATGCCCGGTGGACATGCTCAGCAGATCGCGCACGCGCATCGCCTTGAGGTTGGCCGAAGGCTCCGCCGGGGCGTCATCGGGAAAGAACTTCAGCACCGGGTCATTCAAATCGAGCTTCCCCTCAGCAACCGCAAGCCCCACGGCGGTGGACGTAAAGCTCTTGCTCAGCGACCACATGACGTGCGGCTTCTCCGCCGCCTCCGGCTTCCACCATCCCTCCGCCACGACGTGCCCGTGGCGGACGAGCATGAAGCTGTGCATCGAGTGAACCTTCTGATTCGCCTCCTCGACAAACGCGAGCACGCCCGCCGACGAAACCCCCTGCGCCTCCGGCGAACTCCGCGGCAAACGCAACGACTCGGCCGCTGCCTTCTCGGCGGGTTTATCTTTGGCAGTATCGTCAGCGCGAACACCCAGGGCGGGCAAGAAGCTCAGCATCAAGAGGACCACGCCGCAGGATCGTGCGCATCGCATGCTCGTTCTCCAGTGAAGGTTGGCGGTAGAGTACGGCAATCGCACGGCCGGGAATAGACCACATCCCGGCGGACATGAGCCTGAACGGAGCCATGAAACGCATCGCGATAATACTCGCCGGGATCTCGCTACTTCTGTCCTTTGCGACGGCAACGCTCTGGGTCCGAAGCTACTTCCAGACGGACTGGATCACCCTTCGCCAGATTGAGAGGCCCGCGCGGAGGGAGTTCTCGGACAAGGACCAGCGCCTGGCTTGCCGCCGGATCGAATCGTTCAACGGTCGTCTTCAGTACATCGTCCGCAGATATCGCAAAAGTCCGAAGGGCGAGCTGAGCGAATTCACGCCGCCGCTCTTGCGAGCGGAGACTCGACACGTCACGATCTTGCTCTCGCTCGTGGCGATGCCGCTTGCATTGATTATCCACTCCACACTACGACGGCATCAGGCGCGCACCCGCCAGGGCTTCGGCATCACAGCCGATAATTGTCCGAAATGCGCAAAGATTCCGGCCGCCGATGCGCCAATCACCTTGAACTCTCCGACGCGGACGTAACAGCGATGAAGCAAATCTGCGGGTGAGTCAGCGAATCATGCCGCATTCCGGGCAGCGGCCGGGCGTGGCGCGGAGGTCGTAGCCGCAGATGGGGCAGAGGTTGAGCCGCGCACGACGGCAACGGCGGAACTCGGGCCGCATACGGGCGAGCGGCAGCAACGCGGTGACCAGGATCGGGAACCAGAGCGGCAGCACCCATCTTTGCCATAGGTAATCGCTCGTCCCGGCCCTTTGGAGCGCGAAGCCGAGGAACGACATGTCTTTCGCCCCGGGGACGGGAAGGACGCGCGAGGTGCCGGGTGATGGGAACTGCGCGCTGTGTGTCGGCAATGCGCGGAAGTTGCGGCTCGTGCGCGGGTCGATCGTGAAATATCGGACACGGTCGATGGCCAGCCATCCGCCGGCGGATTCCACGGTGGTCAGGGTGCCGGAGCAGTCGTCGGAGGCGGCACGATAGTGGTGCAGGAAATCGTAGTGGCGGGATTGGCGAACGCAGATCGCGGCGAAGGCGAGGCAAAGAAGCAGAGAAATTGCGGCGAGGAGATTAAGGGCGACGCGGCGCATCGAGCGGCCATGGTACCCGCCGCGGGTTTATGACGCGCTCGAATGTAGGGAGGTGGAAAGAGGAGATAGCAGTCTCTCGTGGCATGGGCGGCCCGCCCATGGCGTGCGGTACGCCGCATGCATCGGCGGTATCCCGCCGATCCAA
>JAQGHP010000198.1 GCA_028288775.1 Phycisphaerales bacterium
GACAGGTGCGACATGAGCAGTTGATGATACCGGTCGGCGTGCCGGGCGTCGGCGCCGTGAAGTCGAGGGACATGCAGGATAGTATCGGACCCCTACGCTGCGGAACTTGTGTAGATACCTTAGGCGCAAGCCGTGGGGAAATAGCGGAAGCAACCAATAGCCCCGGAGGGGCGAAAGAAGCGTCGCAGTTGCCAGTGGCGACCGATGCTCAGAGGATTCTGTCCGGGTAAGGATGATCGGAGCCGGGCCGTGTCGGCCCGGTCGGACCGCAGGTCCGTTCCGCTTGACCGCGAGATTTCCCTCGCATCAGGGGTCCCCCCGGGGTCGCGCGCTTCCTACGCCCCTCCGGGGCTGAGGACGGGCGGCCGATAGCCGCCCGCAAATCTGGCGAGGATTTTCCATGCCCAAATCGCTTTCCATGCTCAACACGATCAAGGGATCCCTTCTCGAAGGGTTCTACCCACGCGGGTGGGACCTTCGGCGGATCGACCGGTGCTGCGCGATGGGGTTCAAGAAACTCACGTCGCCGGGGCGGCACTGGGATCGCGATTTTAAGCCTGTCGCGGTTTCCTCCGTCGCGGAGATGGACGAGCGGATGGGCGATGCGATTGCGGACGAGATCGTGCAGACGCGCCGCGACGGGCGGAAGCTGGCGATCATTTTGCCCGTCGGGCCGATGGGGATGTACAAGACTGTCGTGAAAAGGCTCAAGGCCGCGGGCGCGAAGTGCGACCACGTGCATACGTTCAACATGGACGAATGGTCGGACGCGAAAGGCGCGACAATGCCCGGCGATCAGCCGGGTGGGTTTGAGCAGGCGATGGGGGCGGCGCTCTTCAATCCGCTCGGGCGGCTTTCGGTGCCGGCGGCGCAGCGCAATTTTGCCACGAAGAAAAACCTGCCGACTTATGGGGAGAAGATTTCCGCGCTCCGCTCTGGCGGGGCGAAGCTGGTGACGGTGTACGGCATCGGGCGCGCGTGCCACATCGCGTTTTGGGAGCCGCAACTTGCGGCTGAATATTCGCCCACGGAATGGCGCGAGCAGACGCACCGCCTGGGCGTCGCGCTGCACCCGTTGACGATCGAGCAGAATTCGCTGCACAGCTTTAATAGTCGCTTCACGCTCATCCCCTGCTTCGCCAACTCGATCGGACCGGGGCTGTTCTTGCAAAGCGATTTCTGCATCGGCGGCGCTGACGGCGCATACCCCGACCGCGGCGCGATGTGGCAGGGGATGAGCCTCTGCGTGACCCTGCAATACGGCCCGAGCGAATGGGTTCCGTCGAGCTTCATGCCGACGATGGCCGGCCGCCTCTTTTTCATGCGGCAACTGGCCGGTCCCCTGAAGCCCGAGGCGCACTAGCGATCGATATTTCCCCAAAGCCGTGGGCCCCGATCAGCCGCCGATCGCGTCGTCGATATTGGCGGGCTGAGTTGTTGTAAGGTGGCCGCCGTGGCGCACGCGATAGCGCGTGAGGTTTCGTGCCTTATCGAATTCCAGGAGAAGGTAATGCATCTGCTCAACGCTCCCGTAAGTGAAAGGAGATGAGCTGCAGAGGGACCCGATCGACGATAAAAGATGCAAGCGCTATACCCGAATGAAAACGCCCTTCCGATACAGGAAGCGCGCAAGTGCGAGCACCAGCAGCAGCGCCACCGTCGCGGTGACCAGCTCCTGGGCTTCCCCAAACGCCGGCCACTTTTGATGTCCGCCGCCCACCAAAAGCTGAGCCACGCGGTCGATGAATTTCAGCGAGACCACCATGTAGATGGTGATCGCGTTCGTTCCGATCCAGACGAACGGCGTGGCCCAGCCGCGAAGTTCCCACACGTCGATGATCAGATAGAACACGCCCAAAATGATCGCGCTGTATCCCCCCGCCAGCAGAACGTAGGAAGACGTCCACAACTTCTTGATGACCGGGAATTGCACCGGCGAAGGCAAGAACCCCCACGCATACCCCGCCCCGGCGAGCGCCGCGCCGCCTAGCAGAAGTGCCGCGACTTTCGCGTAAGGAGACGGCTTTGCGCTCTTGAGGAGCAGCCCCGCGAAGACGCCCAGCAGGCACGTGGCGATGGCCGGAAGCGTGCTGAGATAGCCTTCGGGGTCGTGGTCGCCATCCCATTTGTAGCCGCCGAGGAATCGTTGATCGAGGTAGTTTGCCAGGTTCGCCCCCTCCGCGAACGATCCCCTTCCCACCCCCGGCACCTTCACGTACGCCATGAGCAGCCAATAGCCCACGAGCAGTGCAAAAGTAACAATCACCAGCACCCGCGGCCGAAACGCGCAAAAGAGCAACGCCGCGGCGCAGTAACAGATCGCGATCCGCTGCAGAACCCCCAGCCACCGCACCGCATGCGCGCCGTGCGTCTGCCCCGCGAACGCATGGATCGGCTGATCGAACCCGTGATAGATCATCAGCCCGAACAGATAGAGCAGCGCCGAGCGGGCGATGATCCGCAGAATAACCCGCGGCATCGTCTGCCGCCCGATCGCCTTGGAAAGCGAAAAAACCAGCGACACCCCCACGATGAAAACAAACAGCGGGAAAATCAGGTCCTCGAACGCGATCCCCTCCCACTGTTTGTGCTGCAACTGCCCCGCCACCAGCCGCAGCGCCCGCGCCACCGGTCCCGCCCCTTCCACGCCCGGCCGCTTCATCACGAGTTCGATGATCGTGTCGATGCCGACAATCCAAAACATGTCGAACCCACGCAGGGCGTCGAGGGAGATCAGCCGCTGTCCGGATTTGGCGGCGGGTGCAGCAGGCTCGTCCCGGCCACGCTCGTCCGATGTTTCAAAGGCGCGAGGCGCAACGTCATAGGCAACTTCGGGCATGTCAATCTCCTGCGGTGGTCGGACCGGCTACCATGATAGCGGGAATTGCTTCAAATCGCGTGCTGTTGGGAAGTCCCAGGGAAGCGCGGGGGGTATAACTCCAGACCGTTGCGAATGGCCTTGCTGAAGCGGGCAGACATTCTTGTCTGCCTCCGACTTGGGCAGGCGTTCTTGTCTTTGTATCAGGTGGGGCAGACATTCTTCTCTATCTGCAAGGTGGGGCAGACATTTTTGTCTGTCTTTTCGAGGTGGGGCAGACATTCTTGTCTGTCGCGAGTCCGCGAGCGGGGGCATTCCTGCCCCCCGAGCGGACTCGCATCTTCGCTTCGGGTCGGCTCGGGAGGGCAGGAATGCCCTCCACTCGCCGCCCCGACACAGACAAGAATGTCTGCGCCACCATTGAGGAATGCCCTCCACTCTCCAACCCGACACAGACAAGAATGTCTGCGCCACCGTTGAGGAATGCCTCCACTCCCCGCCCAGGACAGACAAGAATGTCTGCCCCACCAAAGAACAGCCGCACGATCTCGAGTTACACGTCAGCGCGGGCCACCAGGCGACCCTCGCCCGGCGGCGCTCGCGATGGATATGATGGGCTGTGGAAGTGTGGCCTCTTCACCGTGCTCTCTTCCGGAGAAGCGTATGAAGTCAATCATACTGGTCGTCGGCGCAGGCCCTGTTGGACTGACGATGGCCGCGGAATTGGCGCGCTACGGCGTTCCGGTTCGGGTCGTCGACAAGGCCGCCGAGCGCACGGACAAATCGAAAGCGCTCGTGGTATGGAGCCGCACGCTTGAGCTTCTCGACCGCATGGGCTGCGGGGAATGGTTCGTGAACGCGGGCTTCAAAGTCACCGCCGCCAACATCATCGCGGGCAGCCGGACACTTGCCCATATCGATCTGCACGCCGTGAATACGCCCCACCCCTACGCGCTCATGCTCCCCCAAAGCGAAACCGAGCGGCTGATGGAAAAGCACCTGAACGATTGCGGCGTTCAGGTGGAGCGCGGGGTGGAACTGGAGCGGTTCGACGCGACGGCCGACAACGTCAACGCGACCTTGCGCCGCGCGGACGGCCACGAAGAGGTGATCGACGCCCAATATATGATCGGCTGCGACGGCGCACACAGCGCCGTGCGCCGCGGGCTGGGCATGAAATTCGAGGGCGACACGCTTCCCAGCGATTGGATCCTCGCCGACCTCCAGCTTTCCGGCCTGCGCACGAAGCCGGACGAATTGAATCTGTATTGGCACGCCGACGGCGCGCTGGCGCTTTTCCCGATTTCTCCGGGGCGCTACCGCGTCGTGGCCGACGTCGGGGATGCGAAATCAGCTGCTCTGCGGCCCGACTCGACGCTTGAAGAAGTGCAGGCCATTCTCGACAAGCGCGGGCCGGGGGACATTGTCGCGTCCGCGCCGATTTGGCTGGCGTCTTTTCGGATCAACGAGCGCAAGGTCGCCGACTACCGCGCGGGCCGCGTCTTCCTCGCCGGTGACGCGGCACACATCCATAGCCCCGCCGGCGGGCAGGGCATGAACACCGGCATGCAGGACGCCTGCAACCTCGCGTGGAAAATGGCGCTGGTCCACCACGAAGCGGCCGCGGAGTCCCTGCTCGATAGTTACAGCATCGAGCGCAGCGCCGTCGGCCGCCAGGTCCTGACGGATGCCGGCCGACTGACCACGCTCGCAATCATGCGGAGCGGCGTCGCACAGACGATCCGCAACCACGTCGCATCGCTCGTCTTCGGCCTCTCCGCCGTTCGCGGGATCATGGCCAACAAGCTGACCGAAATTGCGATCGGCTACCCGGAGAGCCCCCTGACCCTGCCAAGCCGCCACACCCACGGCGGCCCCTCGCCGGGCGAGCGCGCGCCAATATCCGCCGCGGGGGTTCCGGTCGGCGCAGGGCCCAATCCGCGATTCGCCCTGTTCGCCCGGGCCGACGGAGAATCCGCCGCGTTCATCGCACGCCATGAAAATCTGCTGGAGCGGGAGCCGCGTCTTCCGTTCGCCGAGGACGGCATCTGGCTCGTCAGACCCGATGGGTACGTCGCCCTGGTCGCCGGGCGCGGGGAATGGGCCAAGGTGGAGGAATATTTCCATCGCATCGCGGGCGTCGGCAAAGGCTAAGTGACAGTGCATGATTCGTAATATGTGGTGCAGGCTTTGGGCCTGCATTTGCAGCCTGAAATGCTGCACCACAAGTGCCACATTGAATCGAACTCATCGGCCCGGCTTACATTTTCTGAGCGACAACACATGGCATCCCGCTTGCATTGGGCTGGTGCTTGCGCGCGAGGAAACCATGTCACGCAAGCAGATAACGGCCGCCGAGCCATCTGAAAACCGCCCGGCCCGGCGAGGCGGCCGCAAGGTGCTCCGAGCGCTGGGGCTGGGCCTGATCACCGGCGCAGCCGATGACGACTGCTCGGCCATCGGCACCTACGCGCAGGCCGGCGCGCAGATCGGATATTCCTTCCTTTGGACGGCCCCCTTCACCTTCCCGATGATGTTCGCGGTCGTCTACCTGTCGGCCAAGCTCGGGCAAGTCAGCGGCAAAGGGTTGATCCACGCCGTGCGCGACAGCTATCCAAAATGGCTGCTCTACCCTGTCCTCACCGGCGTGCTCATTGGCAACACCTTCGAGGCCGGCGCTGACATTGGCGGGATGGCCGCGGCGGTTAACCTGCTGATCCCCGCCTTCTCGTTCAAGCTAACCCTCATCGTGATTGTGCCGACGATCCTGGCGTTCCAATTCTTCGGCTCCTACGTCCTGATCCGCAACGTATTTCGCTGGCTGGCGCTGGCCCTGCTGGCCTACGTCGCAGCCGGCTTCCTCGCCAGGCCGCAACTGTTGCCGGTGCTCAAGGGCACCTTCATCCCCCACCTGCGTTTCAACAAGGAATTCCTTTCCATCCTGGTCGCCACCATCGGCACCACGCTCTCGGCGTACCTCTACACCTGGCAGTCCAACGAGGAAGTGGAAGAGAAGATCGCCGCCGGAAAAGTTGCGGTTGAGCAGCGCAAGGGGGCGAGCGAGGAGGAGCTGCGCCAAAGCCGCCGCGACATCCTCGGCGGCATGTTCTTCTCCAACGTGATCATGTACTTCATCATTCTGGCGACGGGCGCAACGCTGTTTCGGGCGGGAAAGACCGACATCACCACCGCCGCCGATGCCGCGGCGGCGCTGCAACCCCTGGCCGGCCGGGCGGCGGGCCTGCTGTTCGCCGCGGGGGTGATCGGCGTCGGATTCCTGGCCGTCCCGGTGATGACCACCGGCGCCGCTTACGATCTGGCCCAAGCCGTCGGCTGGAAGCACAGTCTGACCGCGAAGCCGCGCGAAGCGAAGGCCTTCTACGCGGCCATCGCCGGCTTCACCTTGGTGGCCGTCGGCGTAAATCTGCTCGGCCTGAACCCGATGAAGGTCCTGGTCTGGTCCGGCATCGCCCAGGGTTTCTCGACGCCGCCGCTGATGCTGCTCATCATGCTGATGACCAACCGCCGCGACATCATGGGCGAGCAGGTCAACGGCCGGGCGATCAACGCACTGGGCTGGATCACCACCATCGCCATCTTCGCCGCGACCGTAGGACTCGTTATTACCTGGATCATGTAGGGAATGCGGCCCGCTGCGAGCGACATAAGCAATCACCCCGGCTGCTCCTGCCGGCCGCGACGGTCCAACTCGTCTTGGAAGCACGTACGGCACTGGCCATCGACATCGTCCGTCCAAAATACAACGGCCAGCACCGTCTCCGAGTCGGCGTGTGTGCAGCGTGCTCGAGGGCTGTACGTGCGAAACAACACGATCCCGTCGATGGGGCTGCGCTGCTCAATCGCATTCACGACGCGGCGGGGGCAGTCGTCGCATATCCGTTGGCTGGCTCCCGGCGGGTAATCGGCCTGTCGACAAAGCCCGCACCGGAGCGTGCGACGGATTCCGTCCGTCGCCCGCACGTAGGGCGTCGTTTTCGGGAAGGCCAGGCAGTCTGCCAACAGGTCGGCCATCCGCCAACGAGTCTGCTCTGACAGCTCCGCCAGCCGGGCCGAGTAATCCACGCCGCGGCTCCCCAACTCCGCTGCAATCTCGCGGACCGCCCCGATCGCCGCCAAAACACGGGACCCGTCGGGGAGACCGGAGTCATAGACGCCGACGTTCCGAAGCTCAACGCACAGGTCCTCGACCAGCGTGCGGGTATCCCGCTGATGGATCGGCGGCGGAGGTGGAGTGTCGTGCATTTCGGCTTCCAGTAGGTACAGGGTCGGCAACGAGAGTTCGGTCCTCGCTCGATCCCGAGCGGAGTTGCCGCTCCTTGCCCGGTCGGGAGTGCGGTCGCGGGAAAGTATATGTCGTGCAACTGCAAGCCAAGCAAAACTCTGTAGAACCCGATTTCGGCAGGAGGGTGATTCTTGAAATTCTCGCGATTGTCGCGATGATAATGTGCGGCGGGCGTAGTAACCGCGCACGGCCTTTTAAAGGGGTTTTGGGGCGCTTGCGTTCGGCAAACGGGGGTTCCTGGATCAACAACCGTCTAATTCCGAGGAGTCTGTTCATGAAATGGAATGCTCGTTGCCTGCTTGCGTGCGCCGTCACCTGCCTGATGTTCGGCGGCGCTGCGCGCGCGGATCTGCTGGTGGCAACGGACGGACGGATAGCCGACGGCAAGATCGAATCGGAGGACGAGAAGGAAGTGGTCTTCCGGTTCGACGGTTCGCCCGCCGGGGCCGAGGCCACGCATGTCAGTCGCACCCGAATCGCCCGCGTGGTCTACTGCGACGAAAACGCGGCCGTCGTGCCTGGGCCGCTTCCTACAACGAAACCCGCAACGCCCGCCGCTCGTTGGATGGTGCCTCCCGAACCCGCCGCCCAGCCGGTGACCCCTGCCCCCGCGGGCAAGACAACGTATTACGTCATTCCCCTTCATGGCGAAGTCGGTGCGACGATTCTGGCATCCGCTTTGGAAAAGTCGCTGGCGGACGCCGTCGCGCGGAAGGCGACGGTCGTCGTCCTCGACATCGATTCGCCCGGCGGGCTCGTGGACGAGTCGCTCAAGATCATGAAGGTGATCGCGCACTACAACAAGCAGTGCAGGATCGTCGCCTTCGTCGAGCAGGACCTCTCCGCGGCGGCGATTTTCACGCTCTCTTGCCCGAAGATTTACGTGAAGCAATTGAGCACGATCGGGGCGGCGACGTCGTTCATCCCCGGTCGGCCCGACCTGTCGGCCAAGGTCGAGGAAAAGATGCAGTCCGCGTGGCGCGCCGCCGCCCGGAACAGCGCCGAAGAAGGCGGGCACGATCCGCTCCTCGCCGACGCCATGATCGACAACGACGCGGAACTGCACTACGAGACGGTGAACGGCAAGCCGGTGATCAAGGAAGGGCCGGGCGAGCACATGCTCGTTCGCAGGGGCAAGGTGATGACGCTCACGAGCCACGAAGCCGTCGGATGCGGCCTTGCCGCCGGCGAGGCCGACGACTTTGACGAATTGGGCAAGGCGATGGAGTTTCCCGCCTGGGTTGAATGTAAGGGCATTTCCCGGGACTTGGCCGAATACCTCCCCAAACGAGAGGAAGTGTTCCAGCAGGCGATCAAGAAAATCGGGACCGATTTGGGCGTCCACTTACAAGCCGCCATTGAGGCCGACCCCAGCGCCAACCAGGAATTCGTGGAACAGGTGCAGCGGCGGGTCGTGCCCGGACCGGCGCCGTTCATCGCGACGCCAGGCTACCAGCGCTTTCCGGCACCCGGCCGGGCGAATCCGAATCAGCAGATGCCTCAAAACCAGATCGTCACCCGCCGGGTGGTCACCCGGACCAGCCCGAGCGCCTGGAAATTCAGGGCCCTGTCGTGCGTCGTCAGTCTCCAGTTGGTGGAACGCGATCTCACGGACGCGCAGGCGGCGTTGCATGACTTCGGCCACGACGCCGACACCGGACCGCTGAAGGATCTTCAGACCAAAGTGAGCGCCCTCCGCGAGATGACCTACAAGGACCGCAACAAGTACGCAGCCCAGGTCGCCAATCCCCCGGGGGCCGCGCAACCGCAGAATCCCGCTGCGCCCGCCCAGGGAACGGCGTCGGGGCCGAAGCTCCCCGAGTTGATGGATCTCACGTCCGACGCCGGCGCCAAGGCGCCCCGGCCCGCCAACGCCGAGGCGAAGTTGAAGCAAATCGCCACCGGCTGGCAGGATCAAAAGGCGTCCGCCTCGTCGTTATTTGCGAAGGTGATCGGATTCTGCGCCACGCGCGCCGGCGACGGCACGCTACACGTCTCCGCCGGCAGCATGGTGGCTTCGCCCGAGCCCTACGGGCCCGGCGTCACGTTCCGCGCCGTGGTGATGAGCAGCGGAAGCCAGACGCGCATCATTTGCGGCGGGAGCACGGTCATATTCAATTCCGTCGTGCGCCCCGACGAATTGCGGATCGATGCGGGGCCGGCCAACGGCAAGAGTAAACCAGGCGCCGGCTTGCTGCCCAAGGACCAGTGGGTCGGCATGGAATTCACGGTGACCCCGCAGGCCCTGGTCATCTACGTAGACGGGGCCGAACGGTATCGCGCCGAGGGCGACTTCTCGAAGATTCACCAGCGGTTCGCGATCCAAGCCGACAACGGCGACGTCTGGGTCAAATCCCTCGAGGTCGTCCAGTCGAAGTGAGGCGGTAATGCACCTGAACCTCTACGGCAAAGCAGCTTTCGCATCATGATTGCCGGACGCCAAGTCGGTTCAACTTTTCCCGCCACGCTTTTCAATCTCTCGTCGCAATCAATCCTTGCGCTGAATCTCCGGACAGCCGGTCGTAGTGCTGAATTCAAGAATAAAAAGATCTTCCGTCCTTCCATCGCCCAGCCCAATTCTGACCAACTGCTCGGGCGTGACCGCGCGCGAGAACCGCAACCATACGCCAAGTTCGCGATCGCCAGCGGTCCCCCCGCCCGGCGGATACCAGATGCACATTCCGCTCCCTACATTCGAGTTTTCGAACGGTGCGTCATCTGCCCTGTTCGCATCAATGATCCGGCTTTGCCTCAACAGCGTTTCCAATCGATATTGCCCCACAAACGCGCGAAATCCGACGGGGGGCTTCAAGAATCTGCACCAAAACGCCTGAAAGCTTAGCCCCCGGGCAACGGGGTCCAGACGATCGTCGAGCGCTTGCCGAACCCAGATGGCCGGGTTTTCCGTGTTTGGAACATTCTCAAGCGAATTGTAAACCTCGATTAGCGAAGCATGACCATGCTCGACGGAGCCCAATTCTCCTTGCAGGATCGAGGCGCGCGAGTCGGGTGATGGTGACTGAATAGAATGGCATCCGAGTACGCCAATTGAAATAGAAATGTAACCGCAGCATTTCAATCTAATTTGTCGAAACATATTGACTCCTGCGTTCGGCTGCGCCGATCGTTGCCGGCGATTGGTTACGTGGCCGCCGACTGGTCGGTCGCCGATGTTGGCGACATGCGGCCACGAATCGTCTCAATGACGCAGCCCCCGACTGCCGTCACGATACTGCAAATCCACAGCCAATATCCGAGTGCATACGAGAATGAATATGGAGGTTAATCGCCCCAGCGGTCGCGCCTGGGGTTCGTGCGCAATTGTGGCTTTCAATGGATGCCCTTTTCGTTGCACATAGCCTACGTGAGCCGTGTCGCCTCTTGCCCGTTTTCCCACTTCGCTGCCTGACCAATCAATATTTGCGCTTGGTCATCCTATTACAATTGCGGTGAAATCGCCGCATCCGTACGATAACCACGCCCTAGGGCATGGAGGTATGCGATGCACGGCTCCCCGCTTCGATCCCATCGGCGTTTCGTCGGCGCATATCATCGCATCGCCCTTCTGGCCGCTTTGCTTGCGCCTGCCCTGTTGCCGCTGTCGACACTCTTTGCCGTCGGGACGTTGGTTGAGGATCAGCCTGTCGGCGGGGACGCGCCGAAAGTCGCGCCGCCGGACTTGACTTCAAAGGCAGCGGCCGAGAAGAAGCAGCAGATTCACGAAATATTCCGTGCCGAATATGCGAAGAAATCCACGGAAGATCGAATCCATCTGGCGCGACACCTGAAAGAGGAGGCGGCAAGGAATAGCGACGATCCGGTCGCCAATTTCATGCTGCTGTGCGAATCGCGGGATCAGGCCATTCTGGGGAAATCGATTCCCGATGCGATCGCAGCGATCGATGAAATGGGCAAGCACTATGCAATTGACGCGTGCGAGCAGGAATTCACCGTTTTGAAGGGGATTTCTCCCGCCGCGCTTCCCGCCGACGCGGCACACGCGTTCGTGGAACAGGCATTGACCATTGGTCGCAACGCGGCGCTGGCGGGAAATTACGATCTCGCCCTGCGTACCGCCTCCCTTGGCGAAACAGCGGCGCGCGCGACGCATCAGACGGCCCTCGCGCCGGTCGTCCGGGCCGTGATGACTCAATACAGTGCCGCCCAAGCTGAGGCATCCAAGGCGAAAGAGGCCGCCGCGCGGCTCGAGAAGAATGCCGACGATCCCGATGACAATCTGACTGTCGGCCGCTTCCTGTGCCTGATCAGGAACGACTGGGACCGCGGGCTCCCCTTTCTCGCCAAGGGCTCCGATCCTGCGGTAAAAGCACTTGCCGTGAAAGATGCGCAAAGACCCTTAGTTCCCGTGCAGCGCAAGCAACTGGCGGATGCCTGGTGGGACTTGGGGGAGCAACACAAGCCGCTGGCCGCCGGATTTCATCGCCGTGCCGCGTACTGGTATTCACTCGCCGAGAGCGGCTTCAACGGGCTTGAGCGGCTCTCGATGAAAAGGAGAATTGCCGAGGTTAGACAGCAGGCGATTGCAAGCGGCGAGCCGGTGGAATCGAAATGGATTTCCGAAAAAGCGACGTACATCGCCGGCTCGCAGCCCTACGCCGACCACCCGCCGCTCCCAAGCCTGCTCGACGGGACCGCGCAGGGAGACAGCTATTCATTTCATACCGACGACAAGAACCCGTGGATCGTGATTGACCTGAAGGACCTGGCCCACGTGACACGATTGGAAATCGTGAATCGGCGTGACACCGACGGCCGCTTCATCAGCCGGGCCAAAACCCTCACGATCTGGACGTCTTCGAAACAAGATGGCCCGTGGACACCAATATGGCAGGCGAAGGACGCGCAACCCGAATGGAAAATTGATCTCCCTTCGCCGGTCACCTGCCAATTTCTCAAACTCGGCTTGAGGGAGTCCACGGGATTTCATCTCCTCTCGGTCAAGGTCTTCGGGTCGTTTGATTGATAGGTTCCTGTCACGATTGGTTGTCGTAAAAATATCGCGTATGGCTGTTAGTTTTCGTCTTCGCCCATCGGCGAGTTTGGCCTCATTCCTCCGGTTTTCACTCCGTGAAAAAAGCGCGTCCCTCTATATGTATACGGAAAAGTTTACATTTTGACGCGCAACCCTTTGCGCCGCCGGGCGCAAGAGCGCGATGGGTGGTCGTTTGAAATCTACACGATTTTTGCGAACGCAAGCGATTTTTCATTCGTGAAGGCTGGGACCATTGGCCCCCGGCGGAACGGGTTCGACCGGCGGGCCGGGGGGAGACGGGGGCTGGCGAGTTATGTCAAAACATTGCTTGAAAGTGCCCTTTAAATCGGTCAAAATCGGTCATAATCGGTCACGAGTGGCGTTGGCGCTGGTGAAAACGGGGGTGGGTGGAGGGAGGTGACCGATGGACACGGGGGCATCGATCAGAGGGTTGTTCCAATGACGAAGGCCCCGGGAAGGAGTTCCCGGGGCCCACGGTCCTCGTGTATGCAGTCGGCCGGTGGAGCTGCCGTAGGGCAGGCCGAAGGCCGGGGGCGTGCCTAGCCGCGGGTGGCGAGGAACGTGCCGCTGTCGGCGGCGTGCTTGGGCTTGTGGGCGACGAACTTGCCGGAGATCGCCTTGGTGTCGGCGCTGAACTTGCCCGTAAGCACGGCGGTCTGCTTGTCCGCGCCTGCGCCCTTGATCGTAAACACGTTGTTCTTGTTGACCGAGCCCTTGAAAACGAAGGTTTTGGGGCCGCTGCTGCTGGACCCGTCGTCAACGACGAAGGTGCCGGTGAGCTTGCCGCTCTTGCCTTCGGTGCTGATGGTCAGCGTGAGGCTTGCAGGCGAGCCGTCCTTCGACGTGGCGGTTCCGGTGAACACGTCGCCGGCCACGAGGGGCACCGTCAGGTGGACCTTGGGGGCCGACTTGACGGCCCAGTCGGCCATGGCGAACGAAGGGGCGGCGGACATGAGCCGGCGGGATTCGAGGGGCTCGAAGCAGGCCGGCGCAAACGACGCGTGACGGGAGCTAACGGACATTTTCATTCCTCCAGTGGTTAATATGCTCGGCGATATTTTCTTGCTTCAACCTCGCTTTGGCCCGGCCCTTTGGCAACTCATTGCGGGGCGGATTTCGCGTGGGTGGGCCATTTCCCGCCCCTTTGCCCGCGCTACGCCGCATAAACGGGAGTGATGCCCCGCTCTTCACGTCCGAGAAACCGCGACGGCGGACGCGGGAGAGGGTTTGCCGCCCTCATTGAACACGGGGCGGCGGCTCCTGAATGGCCGGCGGCAATAACTCGCATCGAACGCTGGTGCCGGGGGCGTCCGCGGGCTACGCTGGCGGAGAAGCTCATCAAGGGCGGGGCGAATCGGCAATCACGCCCGTGTCATGGTCCCCTTATTCCCGAGGAAACCTAATGCGACTGCAATCCGGCCTGTGCCTCGCGTGCGGCGTGTGTCTGTTCCTGAGTTTCTCCTGCACCGGCCAGCCCGAAGGGTTGCGGCTGGGAGCCGCCGGCAAGGAATCGATCCTGCGCCCGGTCTTCGCCGAGCCGATCGTCCTGCCGCAGTCGCGGTACGTGCTGATTCCGTTCTGGATGAATAACCCTGTTCAGCAAGCGCAAAGCTTTTCCATCAGCGGCGGATTCAGCAGCTTCTCCTATGCCGGAAGCTCGGGCGTCACATTCTCCACCAGCAAGGCGTTCGGGGACTACAACAGTGCCGGGTCGATCCACTGGAACAACCTGGTCTTCTGCGACAAGACGAGCGGCGCGTGCCGCCTGCTGCTGGACCACAAGGCCGTGATCTGCAGCGCCTACCTGCCGGCCCCGTCTGAAGGCGAGCAGGATAAAGAGAAGGACAAGAGCCAGGGGCCCAGGCGAATGCTCCTGGGCATCGCCGAGCATGACACCAATGGCGATCACTACATCAACGGCCAGGACGCGGTGCTGCTCTACGCAGCCGACCCCGACGGCAAAAGCCTCACGCGGCTCACGCCCGAGGGCACGCAGGTCGCCGGGATCGTGGCCGACGGCAACGACGCGATCTACGTCCGCGTGCTGCGCGACTCCAACGCCGACGGCCGCTTCACCGACGACGACGAGGCCCTCATCCTCCGCGTCGATCTACGGCATCCAACGGAAGGCCAGCCCATCCCCGACGAGCAGATCAGGCGGCGGGCGCAGGCGATCCTCGAAGGTAAGTGAGGCAAGGAGTCCGCATTTACGGCGGACCGTGTTCTTCCAGGTAATAGAGCTTCGGCCCGATCGTCTGATTCGCCCATTTCATCGAGCGGCTCGGGGCGAAGGTCACAAGCGGCCCGCGGGCCGGTATCAAACACTATGGACAAGCACCGCGCGAAGTGGATGGGTGCCGGGGCGGCCGCGCTGGCATTGAGCTGGGCCGCCGCATGCGCCCGGGCCGGCGACTGGCCGCAATGGGGCGGCGGGGATCCGGGGCGGAACATGGTGTCGGCGGAGACGGATTTGCCCGAATCGTTCAAGGCACGATCACCCGCCACCAACGTGCGATGGATGGCGACGCTCGGCACCGCCATCCAGGGGAACCCCACCGTGTCCGGCGGACGCGTGTTCGTCGGGACCGACGACGCTGCACTCGACGACGATCCCCGCTTCACCCGTACGCACGGCGGCATGGTGCAGTGCCTCGACGAGGCCACGGGCCGATTGCTGTGGCGGCTGCCCATTCCCGAGCGGCCGCGCAGCAGGCTGCCGCAGGGCGCGCATTATGGGGAGCAGCGGCTGGGCACGTGCTCGTCGCCGGCAGTCTCGGGCGACCGCGTGTTCGTGGTGACCGGTTCGTGCGAAGTGCTCTGCCTCGACGTCCACGGCATGGCGGATGGCAACGACGGCCCCTTCCAGGACGAGGCGCGCTACATGGCTGGGGCGGGCCATCCGCCGATCAAGCTGGGAGAGAAGGACGGGGACATCATCTGGTCGTTCGATCTGATCGACCAACTGGGGATCTGCCCGCATGACGTGGCCAGTTGTTCGCCGCTGGTGGACGGGCGGTTTCTTTACACGGTGAGCTGCAACGGCGTCGATCGGCCGCACGAAAAATGCCTGCGGCCCGAAGCCCCCAGCTTCATCGCGCTGGATACGCAGACCGGCAAACTCTTGGCGACCGACATCGAGGGCCTGGGGCATCGGATGTGGCACTGCCTGTGGTCGCCCCCTTCGATCGGGGTGGTCAACGGCAGGAAGCTGGTATTCTTCGGCGGAGCCGATGGCGTGTGCTATGCGTTCGAGGCGCTAACGGATGTGCCATCACAGCCGATTCATTTCAAGAAGGTCTGGCAGTTCGATTGTGACCCGCCGAATTTCCGCAGGCCCACGGGCGGGCCGTTCAACTACTACATCGGCGACAAGCGCAAGAAATACTCGACCAACAAGGACGACGGCACGTTCATCGGCCCGAGCGAGATCATCTCCACGCCGGTGTTCCATGACGGGCGGGTCTATGTGACCATCGGCCAGGACCCCACCCACGGCCGCGGCCGCGGCCTGCTGCACTGCATCGACGCCTCCAAGACCGGCGACATCACCGCCAGCGGCTGCGTGTGGACCTACGAGGGAATCGAACGGACCATCGCCAGCATTGCGATCCACGACGGCCTGTTGTTCGCGGTGGACCTGCCCGGCCGCGTCCACTGCCTGGATGTGGAGACGGGCAAGCCGTACTGGGTCTACGACACACACGCCGAGAGCTGGGGCACGCCGCTGGTTGCGGACGGGAAGGTGTATCTCTGCAACAAAAAGGGCGTAATCGTGATGGCCGAGGCGAAGGAGCCGAAGGTGCTCGCGACGATCCCCCTGGGCTCGGCCAGCTACGCAACACCTGTGGTGGCGAACGGGACGCTGTTCATTGCGTCGCAGTCCACGCTGTGGGCGGTGCAGAAGGGGGCGACGCTGCAGGCGTCTGCGGGGACCGGAGGCAGCGTAGGTCCGGACGGGCCGAAACGGTGAGGCGCGGCGGGCTTGGTGGCTGCTCGTCTGCCGGGAATAGGTGTGGGCGCTGTGCGGCGATCGGAGCAATATATGTTGGGGACTATTGTTCGCGATTTCGCGAAATTAACTCAGACAAGGAAATGGAGTGGACGGACCAGCAGCGGAACTATCTATACCCCGTTGGCGACACTTGGAGGTGGATTGCCTGACTTGAGCAGGAGAACAGGTGAGCAGTAGACCGCAGTGGAGCGTTTCGCTTTTTCCCCCTGGTCTACTGTTCTACTCGCTCCACTTCTCTATTTTGCTTCGCAAAATGGAGCCAGCGGGACACCAGTAGAACTCGCGAACGTGTTTTCGAGCGGATTTCGGGGATTGCCTGCCAAATTGATGGGAGGAGCCGCTCAGACCTCGCCAGTAGTGGGCTGACCTTGCGCGTCTGCCCCATTGGTGGTACTCTCGTGTAATGCGACCCCTTCGCTATTCCATCAACGTCACGTTGGACGGCTGCGTCGATCATCGTGCAGGTTCCACGGACGAAGAACTGCATCGTTTCTGGGCCGAGAAACTTGCCCAGGCCGATGCCCTGCTCTTTGGCCGGGTCACTTACGAAATGATGCACGCCGCGTGGCGGTGGCCGGCAGATGGGCTACGGCCCGAATGGATGGCCGAGTGGATGGAACCCTTCGCCCGCACGATCGACGCCGCAAAGAAATACGTCGTGTCGAACACGCTGAAGCGGGTTGATTGGAACGCGGAGCTGGTGCGCGGAGATTTGGCTAAGTCGGTTGAGCAGCTCAAGCGGGGAGCAGGGGCAGGCAAGGGACTGTTCGTGGGAGGCGTGACGCTCCCGCTGGCATTGGCGGAACTGGGATTGATCGATGATTACGAGTTCGTGGTGCACCCCAGGCTGGCAGGCCACGGGCCGACGTTGTTCGCCGGGCTATCGAAGCATGTTGACTTGAGGCTCGTGAGCCGCCTGGAGTTCGGGTCGGGGGCAGTGGCGATGCGGTATGAGCCGAGAAGGTAACCGACGCTGCCCGAGCCAGATAACCTTGCCCGCTGATTCGAGCATTTCGTTGAAAGTGATGGCCGGTCTTTTGCGTGATTGTTTTTGTGGCGGGGAGCCACGGAGCCGCCCACTGATACGGGTATACTGATCGATCTTGGATTCAAAAAGTGGAGCCATGGGGATTTGAACCCCAAATTCAACCATGCCATGGTCGCGTGATCCCATTTCACTATGGCCCCGGGATCGCTTAATTCCCCCGGCTGCTGGACGGGGGATAGAACACTCTATCGCCCGAACCCGCTCTGTCAAGTAGACTGATCGCACGATCAGCCGCGGTTTCACCCGCAAAATGCGGCACAACTCACGCGGCGAACCCCCTTGACATCCCTTCTCGGGCCAGTAGACTGCCCGATTCCCCTGCGGCTGGGAGATTTC
>JAQGHP010000215.1 GCA_028288775.1 Phycisphaerales bacterium
AGAATACGACTGGTCGATGAGCGACGAGCGCATCGAGGAAATCCGAAAACTCGGTTTCAATTTGCTGCTCGACGTCATGCACTTCGGCACCCCGCTGTGGCTGAAGCAGGCGGTGGGCGACCCGGAGTTCCCCGAATCGCTGGAACATTTCACCGAGGCGATGGTCACGCGCTACCGCGGCGCGGTGAACGTCTGGTGCCCGTTCAATGAGCCGCTGGTGAGCGCGCTGTTCAGCGGCGACTTCGGCTTCTGGCCCCCGCACAGCCGCAAGTGGCGCGGGTACATGCCGGTGCTCAGCCGCGTCGTGCAGGCGGTGAGCCGCGGCATCCGCGCCATCCGCCGGGCGCAGCCCGAGGCCACCGTGCTGCTCTGCGACGCCGCCGAGAGCTACAAGACGCGCTCCAAAGAATTGGAAACAGAAGTGGCCCGCCGCAACCTGCGCCGCTTCGCGGTGATGGACCTGCTCACCGGCCGCGTTGATCACCATCATCCGCTGTTCCCCTGGTTCACCAGCTACGGCATGAGCGAGTTGGACATCAACTGGTTCCGCGCCAATCCGCAGACCCCGGACGTGCTGGGCCTCGACTACTACCCGCACAGCGACTGGCAGCTCGACAAGGACGGCTCGGCTATTCGCCAGCGCCGTTCCGACAATCCCGTCGGTTTGTACGGCGTCGCCAGCGCCTACTACCAGCGTTATGGCCTGCCGCTGATGCTCACCGAGACCAGCGTCGAGGGCAAGCCGATCAACCGCGAGATCTGGCTCGACACGGTCATCGACCACTGCCGTCGCCTGCGCGAAGAGGGCGTGCCGATGCTCGGCCTGATCTGGTGGCCCATGCTCGACCAGATCGACTGGGACGGCGCGCTCACCCACCGCATCGGCAAGATCCACCAGGTGGGCCTCTACACCCTCGCCCGCCAGCCGGATGGCACGCTCAACCGCAGCGCGACCCCGCTCGTGAAGCAGTTCAAAGCCGCCATCGCTGGCGGCGAAGAGCGCGTCGGCAAGCTCACGAAAATCGCCTACCCCGCCGGCACTGAAGACGAACAGCTTCCGCCCCTCGAGCAGTGGGACACGCCTACGCTGGTCGAATCCAAGCCCGCGAACGAGGCGGTTCCCGCCAACGGAAACGGGCACGCAAACGGCAATGGCCATTCCAATGGCAACGGTGCTGCCGTGGCAACCAAGGCGGCCAACCGCTTCGCCGACCCGGCCCCCGGCGCGGCCGCCGAGCCCTCCACCTCCGGTGCGGGCGAAACGCAAGTCTCCGACGACAAGAGCCTTGACCGCTACGGCATCGTCGTCTTCAGCCATCTCCGCTGGGGCTTCGTCTGGCAGCGCCCGCAGCAATTCCTCTCGCGCTTCGCCAAGAAGCACCAGGTGCTCTTCTTCGAGGAACCATTCTTCGACCGCGCTGAAGGCACAGAGCCCGAACTCGCGTTCCATCGCGTGATGCCCAACGTCACGGTGGCCACGCCGCACGTGTCCCCCTCGTGGGCGACGAACCCGCAGATGCCCGATCGCCTCCGCGAGTTCGCCCGCCAGGCCATCGCCGAGATGAACGACGACGGCACCTTCGACCGCCCCCTGCTCTGGTACTACAGCCCGATGGATTCCGGCTGGTCGCTGGGCCGTTTCCCCAACCGCGGCGTGGTCTACGACTGCATGGACGAACTCTCGCAATTCACCGGCGCGCCGCGCTCGCTCGTAGCCAATGAAGCCCGCCTCATCGAGCACGCCGACATCGTCTTCGCCGGCGGGTACGAGCTGTGGCTCAAGAAAAAGCAGCAGCACGACAACGCCCATTTCTTCGGTTGCGGCGTCGAAGTCGATCACTTCGCGAGCGCGCAGGACCCGGGCCTCTCCGTCCCGCCCGACATTGATTTCATGCAGCGCCCCATCCTTGGATGGGTTGGCGTGGTGGACGAGCGGGTCGACTACCAGCTCGTCGGCGAGATGGCGCGGATGCGCCCGCACTGGTCATTCGCGATGGTCGGGCCGGTCGTCAAGATGGACCCGAACCTGCTGCCGCACTACCCCAACTTGTATTGGCTGGGCGGGCGCGATTACTCGGTCCTCCCCAATTACTGCAAGGCGTTCGACATCTGCATGATGCCCTTCGCCATCAACGCCGCCACGCAATACATTAACCCCACAAAGGCGATGGAATACCTCGCCACGGGCAAGCCGGTCATCAGCACGCCCGTGCGGGACGTCGTGCGTCAGTACAGCGATCTGCTCGACATCGCAAAAACCCCGGACGAGTTCATTCAGGCCGCGGAACGCGCCTTGCAATCGCCAAACAATGAACGCATTGCACGGGGCGTCGAGAAAGCCCGCGCCAACAGTTGGGAAAGCACCGTCGCCACGATGCAGGGCCTGATTCGCGACACCATCGGAAAAACCGACCGCCGATCAGCCCGCAAAGTCGTTCCGCTCTCTAAAGAGGAAGAGCAATTGACTTACGTCTATCAGGCGACGCAAGGCTCTTAATCGCGGTGATTCACGACGGAGATCGTCCACCGCAGCAAAGGAAATTCGCAAGTAACGGACAGGTTTGGCTCCGACGGACGGGGCCCGCAGGTTGTGTGACTACGGACTCGTTTCGGGAGAATGTACATGAGCCGCAAAATTGTAATCATCGGCGCAGGCCCCACGGGCCTCGGCGCCGCCTACCGTCTTAAGGAGCTCGGCTATACGAACTTTCAGCTCTACGACCGCCACCCCCATATCGGCGGCCTCGCCAGCAGCTTCACCGACTCCGCCGGATTCACCTGGGACATCGGCGGCCACGTGATGTTCAGCCACTACAAATATTACGACGACCTTTTCGACAAACTCATGGGCAGCGATTATCAGCTCAACATGCGCGAATGCTGGGTGCGCATGTTCAACGAATGGGTGCCCTACCCGTTCCAGAACAACATCCGCTATCTGCCCAAGGAAGTCACCTACGAATGCCTCACCGGCCTCGTCGAAGCCCAGACCAAGCGCGACTACAAGGCCGCCAGGAACTTCCGCGAGTTCATGGACGCCGTCTTCGGCGACGGCATCGTCAAGCACTTCATGGAGCCCTACAACTTCAAGGTTTGGGCCCATCCCGCGGAACTGATGAACAAGGAATGGATCGGCGAACGCGTCGCCGTCCTCGACATCAACCGCGCCATCAAGAACGTCGTCCTCGGCACCGATGATTTCGGCTGGGGCCCCAACAACCAGTTCAAGTTCCCCCTCAAGGGTGGCACGGGCGAATTTTATCGCCGCTTCGACAAGCCTCTCGAAGGCCACGTGAACCTCAACAAAACTGTGGACTTCATCAACCTTCTCAAGAAGGAAGTCCGCTTCAAGGACGGCGAAATCGTCCAATACGACGACCTCATCACCGCGATGCCCCTCGACAAGCTCTGCAACGACATGCTCAACGGCGAAGTGCCGCGCGAGATCAAGAAGTCCACCGCCTCCCTCCGTCACAGCGGCGGATACATGGTGGGCGTGGGCATCAAGCAGCCGTGCCCCAGTTCCAAGAGCTGGATGTATTTCCCCGAAGACAACTGCCCCTTCTATCGCGTTACGTACCTTAGCAACTACTCCCCCTACATGACCCCCGACAAGGACCGCTACTACTCCCTGCTGTGCGAAACCAGCTACAGCGAGTTCAAACCGGTGGACGGCAAGCGCATCGTGGACGACACGATCACCGGCCTGGTCAACGCCGGCCTCATCACCGACAAGGACCGCGCCGACATCGTCGACACCTGGGTCTATCACGCCGACTACAGCTACCCCACCCCCAGCGTGGAGCGGGACGACATCCTGAGCCGTGCGATCCCCTTCCTCGAGCACCACGGCATCTACAGCCGCGGGCGATTCGGCATGTGGAAGTACGAAGTCTCGAACACCGACCACACGTTGATGCAGGGCGTGGAGCTGGCAAACCGCCTGGTGCTGGGCGAGGCCGAGCAGACGATCGGCATCAAGTACGAAAGCACGCTCGACGGCCGCAACGCCGCCCACCACGAGCGCTCCACCCTCGCCGGCAGCGGCGACCCGAAGCGCGCCTCGTCGTCCGTCAGCACGGATGTCGACAAAGCCGTAAAAGAACCACACGCGTCAAAGATTAAACTCTCCCCCGACGCAGCCACTGCTTCGCGCCCTGGCACCGCCGCCCGCACGCTCGGCGGAAAATTGAGCGGGCGGCCGGCCGAATCCCCCACGCTCCGTGGCGGCCCGGGCGACATCGACGAGTCCCATGTTTCGGAAGAAGAGCTGGGCATTACTTCGCCCGGTACAAAATCCGCGAAGGAGCCCGACAATGTCTAACAACGCCCAAGCCCCGACGGCCCCCGCTTACCCCGGCCAAACCGCCCGCCGCGGCCTCCGCCGGTCGCGCCGCAAGTGCAATCCCGACCGCCCCGCGCGCATCCATTCCGGCCCGCGCCGCTGAGCGCTTGGCATCGGTTTTTTCAAAGGTTCGCGCTCGATCACGGACTGCCCTTGCTCTGCAAGGGCAGGCCGCTTAGTTGCAAACGGACAATTGTCAACGCACAGGTCGTCACTGTTTGTAGGCAAAGACCGCAATTTCGAATGGCGGTTGCGTTGCGTCGGGCTGCACGAGAACGGGCAACAGAATGCGATTGCCGTCAATGCCGATGCCCGAGACGCTGCCATTTCCCGGAAGAGTTTTCTCGACAATCCCGTTCTTGCCAAAGGCGCGGTCAAGCCTGCCATCGGAACGGAGGCGTGCGAGAGCGGTCGTCGTCGGCCCGGTCCCGTCGTAGACCGCACCCGCAAACACGATCTTGCCATCAGGCTGGGCGACCATTTCCGCCGATACGGAGTAAGTGGCCTGTAGATTCACGATGGCATCACCGCCGATCCCAAAGCTCTTGTCGAGTTTCAACGACGTGGTGAGCCGCTGGGCGCCGACTTTCCCCCCGTCCAACGTACTGCCGCCGATGAGGATCCGCCCGTTCCGCGTTAAAGCCACCGAAGTCGGCGCTATATCGTTCGAATAGAAAATGCCGCCAGCGCCATGGGCAGTGTCGAGATTCCCGTGCCGGTCGAAGCGGGCGACGAAGCCTATGCCCGGCTCGACGAGGCCCCCGTGCGACAAACCTCCGGCAATGACGATTCTTCCGTCGCGCTCGATGGCGGCCGCGGATGGAAAGGCAATGCCGTTCAACGCCACGTCCTTCTCACCGTTCGCGCCGAACGTAAGATCCGGCGAACCATCGGAACCATAGCGCAGGACGGCCAACTCGTACGGAATATTCCCACCCGGGTAGACAAGACCGGGAGGATCAGAGTTTTTCTTGCCGGCAACAACGATGCTTCCATTCGAGGCCAAAGCGAGATCAGCGCTGAAAACCGACTTGCCGACGTCCACCAGGCCGGCCGTGCCAAATTGCGTGTCGCGTGCCCCGGCGGCGGTCAGGCGGAAGATGTGGGCGCCATTCTGATCGTCCAAGCCCACGAGAATCTTGCCGTCGTTTTGAAAGAGGATGCTATCGATGTTCGAGTTCCCGCCCGGATTAACGTCCAGCACGCCGCCGGTTCCAAAGCCGGCGTCGAGCGTCCCGTTGCGGTTGTACCGGAGTAGATTCGCCTCGTGGGAAGAATCGGCGGTCGTGTTGTATGAAACCGTGAGGAACTTGCCGTCCCTCTGCGTCGCGAGCAGTCCCGCCCCAACCGTCTTCCCCAGATCCGCCCGCACTTGCCCCGCGGAGCCGAACGAGAGGTCGATCGCGCCGCCACTGAACAGCGCCCGCGGCTCCAGCGTTTCAACCACGGGCCGCACGTCGCGGCGTTTGTCCCGTTGTCCGCTGCCGCCCCGCTCGCGCAAAGCCCTCTTCGCGCCGGTCAAACCTGGACCGGTGCCGCCAACAATATTGCTAAACATGGGATAGACCCCTTATGAAATGGAAAACCCGCCACAGCCCGCGGCTCCGAGTTATTGCCGCGGTCCTAAGCTTGTAGTTCCACCGGCCGCGCGGTTTCTTCCCAAGAGTGTGGTAATCGCGCGAGTCCACCAGTTTATCAGGGAATGGCTACACTCGCCCCCACGTGGACGGCCATGTCATTGGGAGTCTGCATAAACGCAATAATCGTTGCGTTCTTCCGCACCACCGCAGGCGGAATCTTCAGATCGAGGGTTCCCTTCCCATCGGCCGCAAGATCCACCGTCTGGAACACGCGCACGACGCCGGCATGCTTGAGCGTGCGCCCGGCGTTCTCGCCGCGCAGCACCTTCGTTTCCAATCCCTGCTCGACGATCGCGACGTTCAACACCGCCCGCGCCGGCGCTTGCGTCACTTGAAACGACACGCGCACTGAATCCTTCCCCAGGGCTTCCGCGTTCAGTGTGAGGGTGGAATCCGGCTTGCGCGCAACCGCCTCGTCGATCGCCTTCTTCGCCGCCTCGGCATCCGATCCCAGGAACTGCTCCCTCCCATTCACGATCATCTGCGGCGTATACACCTGGCGCAACTGCAGCGCCTGCGCATAATCTTCCTGCCGCTTCGAATACGCCTTGTCGCTTAACTTGTCGACCCACCCCAGCCGGTTCCAGTAATCCACGTGATAGGCCAGCGCGTACACCGGCTGCCCCTTGGCCTTCGCCTCCGCCGCGATTTTGATGAGCAGTTCATCCGCCGGCGGGCAACTCGAACACCCTTCGGATGTGAATAGCTCCACGATCACAAAGGAGCTCGGCGCGGGCGCCGCGCCCTCCTCCGCCGCGTGCGAGGCGTGAAACGCGCAGAGCATCACCGCCGTAGCCAGTGTTGCCGCCATCGCGTATCGAGTCATTTGACCCTCCATGTACCCACTCCGCCGTCGGTCGTCGCCTGCGACGGTCCTCTCCGGTCCCCTCTCCCTCGTACTCGGGGGAGAGGGATAGGGTGAGGGGCGGAACGTCGAACCGCGCTCGACGCGCGCATTCACCTGAACTTTCGGCTCGCGCACTCACCCGCCTCGCGGCAGCCGGATCGTCGCGCCCGCCGTGAACGGCTTGAGCCCGAATTCGTACGCGCCAATATCCGGCGCCTTCCCTTTGAATACTCGCGTGTACCCCCCAACTATTTCACCCGCGTCGATCGCCGACGACTTCTTTTTCAACTGGTACGCGTTCTTCGCCTCATTCACGAATACGTCCCCGGGCGGGTTGAGGAGGTTATTCGATTGCAACGCGGCGGCCCCCATCTGGCTCGTGCCGATCAGGATGTTGTTGATGAAGGCGTCGCTGGCCGAAGTCGGGCCGCCGCTCGTGGCAACGCTGTAAGTCACGCCCATCAGCGTGTTGTTATAAACCTGAATTGCGATGTCCGGCGGATTGAGCTTGGCTCCGGCGTCCGCGTTCCAGACCACGTTGTGATCGACGATGTAATTGCTCGAGCCATTGTCCAGATACACACCGACCCCGCCGAAGCCTCCCGTGCGCACATCCGAGATCACGTTGTACGCGATGCGGCTCCCCTGCCCGTCCGTGCCAAACGTGTAGACCCCGCCCAGGTCGGTCGTCTGCAGGCCGCACAGGTAAATGCGGTTGTTGAGGACCGAGACCCCCGGCGAATAGCGGATCACCACTCCGCTGCGGCTGCAATTGTAGATCGTGTTTTGCAAAATCTGATTGTTCGACCCGATGCTGGTCACGCCCGCCTCGTCCGCGCCATCCGTGTCCACGTCGTGAATGATGCAGTTTTGCACGGTGTTATTGCTGCCGCCCAGGAACACCCCGTCACCGGAACTGAACGCGATCACACTGCTGGCCAGCAGGTTGTGCGTGCCGTTGAGAATGATCCCGGTCGTATGCGGGTGGTATTGGTCGTCCCATGGGTTGGGGGCATTGGTCGCCTGAGAGACGTAGCGCGCGGAGAGGCCCGTCAAAGTCAGGTTCGATGAATTGGCATTCGTGTTGATCGTGCAACCGGTCAGATTGATGTTCTGGATGCGGATGTACGAATCGCCGCTGAGATCGAACGCGTACAGCCGATGTTTCATCTCCACCACGGGCGGCGTCGCGCCCGTGTAGCGGAGCGAGAGCTGCCCGGTCGTCGGATCGAGATACCACTGTCCGCCGTAGTTGAATGCCGTCGCGCTCCCGGTGAGATAAAATGAGGATCCCGCCTGCGGCTTCTGAAACGAGTAAGGCGTGAGGGGCGTGTACGAATAGGTAAGCACTCCCGGCGCGGAGGCTATCACCGTCCCCGTCTGAAAAACCCACTGCTGCCCCTGGGCGATGTGAATCGTCGCCCCCACCCACGCCCCGACGGGGTCCTGCAGGTTCGGAACGGTCAACGTGGCTGTGGCGATTCCATTCAGCGTCGCCCCAACTGTCGCACCCGTCGCGACTGCCGTGGCGGAAAGTGTCATGCCGCTGCTGCTGTTGGGGCCGGTCGCGGGCCACGAAGCCTCATTGAGCGCGACGCCGCCAATGTAGAATTGATCGTTCCCCTCCCCCAAACTTCCCCCGGCCATTCCCGAATAAATGCCCGGCGACGTCTGGGCGAGCCCACTCACCACGTCGCCCCCGTCGATCGTCACGCGGCCAGACCCGTAGGGCCGAAACGTGATCGGCTTGGCCGCAGTCCCCGAAGTCCGCGGCGTCACCGTTTCGTGATACACGCCACTTTTGATGTAAACCGTGTCCCCCGGCCGGGCCATGTCCGCCGCGTGCTGGATACTCGCAAAAGGCCGTCCACGCGTCCCCCGCCATGAATCACGACCCTGCGGCGTAACATACCATGCCGAGCAAAGCGCCCGTTCTTCCAACCCTTCGATAAGGACGCCCATATCGCGGGCGCAAGCACACGGGGTGCCGCGCCGATCGGAGCCGCAGGATTCGCGAATCATGCCTTGCGAGTGGGGCGGAAAACCGAAAGGCATTCGGTTGCGGGCAGCGGCCCGCTCAGTGGGTGCCTTCATCGACAAAGTTGTATGCTCACGAACGCGGCAAGTCACTCCTTTGCTTTCGTCTCCGCAGGTTTAGTTGTCGCGCCTGGCTTTTCACCGTTCTGCAGATTGCCCACTTTTCCGATGCGGTTGAGCAGTTCCAGCCGCTTAGGGTGCTCAGGCTCAAGGTCGAGCACCATGCGCCATTGCACCACCGCGTCCGAATACTTTTTGGCTTCCTCGTACGCATTGCCGAGTTGCAAGTGCAAGGATGACGACTGCGGGCTCTGATCCACCGCCTGCTTGAGATAGTGGATGTACTCGTCGAGATTGCCGGCCTGGTTGTACTGGTCGGCCACTTTCAAGTACGCGTCCACCAGCGTCGGGCCATACGCGGCCTTGTCCAGGGCGATCGCCTGCTGGAGTTGCTTGAGATACTCATCGTAATTGCCCGTGCCGAAAGACGCCTGCGCCCAGTAGAAGCGGAAGAGGGCGAGGTCCTCCTTGGGGACTTTCCCGTCCAGTTCCTTGAACAGGTCGTAGGCTTGCTTGTATCTGCCGGCATTGAGATAGATGTTGGCTTTGAGGAAGCGGATGTCGGCGGAGTCGCCGATGCCGTCGGCGATTGCCTTGGCCACCTGGTACACCGCCGACTGCGGCGGCGCGACGCGGAAGGCGTCCACCTGCCCGGGCGACGGCTCGATGACATACCACTGCCCGCTGATCGTCCCCGGCCGTCCCCCTTTCACATGCACCATCGACACCGCGCCGAAATAATTCCGCAAATTGAAGTACGCGCTCCCCAGTTTGTAATGCAACACCGGCGTATCGAGCCCCAACTGCAGGGCCGCGTTGTACGCCTGCGCCGCCAGCGCGAAGAAATTGCCCCCCAGGTAGATGTTCCCCAGCTCATAATGGTCCGCGGCACTCTGCGGGTTGAGCCCGATCGCCTCCTCAAAATAATGCCGGGCCGACTCCGGATCGTTCAGGTTGTACTTCGCCTCTGCCAGCAGGTGATACGTCGCGTAATCGTGCCGATACTTGAGCAACGGCTCCAGCACCACCACCACCTGCTTCCACTGCTCGCGCTTGGCATACGCCTCCGCCAGCATCTGCCCCGCCTCCACGTAATCCGGCGACGCCTTCAAAATCCCCTCGAGCAGCGCCTGAGCCTCCTTCTCCTTCCCCGCGTACTGATACGCGCGGGCGAGATGAAATCGATAGCTCGCCTTCCCCTTGTCCTCGTCGGCGGCCTTCTGCAACAAGTCGATCGCCTTGTCATATTCGCCGCGGAATAGCGCATCGCTCCCCTGCTGAAAAAGCTGTTCGGCGTGCGACGGGCCGGAAGGCTGTGTAGCGGGTTGCGTAGCTGGCGCCACGACCGGCTGACTTTCCTGAGTCACCGGATCCGCGGCTAGAAGCAAGCCGCCGCTCAGAGCCACCGTCGCCAGCATTGTTGTCATGCGAAACATTGCGTCATCTCCTGCAAGAACCATTCACGCGCCCGGCGTTCTCTGGTCCCCTCTCCCTCGTACCCGGGGGAGAGGGTTAGGGTGAGGGGCCGAACGTCGAGTTGCGATAATTGCTAACGCGCGCACCCAGCCCCTCACCCCTGCCCTCTCCCCCGAGTACGAGGGAGAGGGAGGAAGGGCCTTCCCTCTCACAACCTGTACGTCTTGATGAAATTGATCTGCTCCCGCGCTTTCTGCGCCAGTGGGCCTTCCGGGAAATTCGTCACGTAATTCGCGTACTGGTCCATCGCCGACACCCACTGCCCCAGGTGCTCGTAATTCTCGGCGATTCCATACTGCGCCTCCTGCGCACGCGGGCTCCGGCGGTAATTCCGCAAAAACGCCTTGTACGACTCGGCGGCCTCCGCGTACTTGCCTTCCTTCTCGTAGTTCTGGGCGATCCGCCACGACGCCTCTTCCGCAACGGAAGTCCCGCTGAACTGCCGCACGATCTCCACCCACGTCGCCATCGCCGCGGCGGGGTCGTTAAGCCGATCTCCCTGCAACACCGCCACACGCAGCAACGCCTCGCCCGCCTTGTCGGCGCCGGGGATTTTCGAAGCCGCGGTGTACGCCGCGACGGCCTTGCGGATGGCCGCGTTGATCTTGTCCTGCCGGTCGGCGAGCTGCGCCGCCGTTAAGACCTCGACCGCCTGCGCCGCCTGCTGCGCGGCCAGGTAGGTGTTAGCCGAGTCGAACGCGAAATTATCCGCGGCGTTCGCAGCCTCCTGCCGGTCGGCGGCTTCCTTCTTGCCCCCCTTGCGCAGCTCCTGCACCTTGCTCTCGTTGCCCGCCCGCTGGAAGGACCGGTTCGCGCTCGCCCACCGGTAAGCGTCCTTCTGCGCGATCTCCCCGTTGCTGACGATCTGCACGTCGCGGGTGATCGTCGCATACTTCGCCGCCTCGTCCTCGTAGCTCTTGCCCACCGCCACCATCGCGTCGTCCGCCAGCGGGCTGTCCGGGTACAACGCGGCCACCTGCTCCAAATTAAACCGCCCCTGCTCCACCTCCCCGAGTTGCAGATAAATCAGCCCGATCGCGTACAGCGCATCGTCCGCCAGATGGCTCTTGGGCCAGTCCGTCGCCACCTTGCGGTATTCGACGATCGCCTTGTACGGGTCGGCCAAGTCCTTCTGAATGATGCTCGCCATCTGGAACTGCGCGTCGAACGCCTTGGGGCCTTTCTCGTCGACGAGCTTCTGGTAGTTGGCCAGGTCCTTGAGGACACCGATCCGCCGATTCGCCTCCGCGACCTTCGCATCCTTCGGGAACGCGGCGACGAACGATTGATACGCGCCGATCGCCTCGGGCCACCGGCTCAAATTGATGATGCACTCGGCGATCGACCACTTCGCATCGAGCGCCCATTCACCGGCCCCCGGATATTCGTTGATCACCCGCCGATACGCGGCAATCGCCTCGTCCCACGCCTCATTGGCCTGGTGAATCTGTCCGATCATCGTCAGCGCCTGCCCCGCGCTCGCGTGATGGGGGAACCCGTCCACGAACGTCTGCAGCACGTGCAGCGCCTCGACCCAGCGTTTCTCGTTCTTGAGCTGCGCACCGATGGCAAACACCGCGTTCTGGATTTCGACGTCGTTACCCCCGCGGGAGAAATTGATCTCCAGATAAATCTCCGCCGCCCGCAGCGGCCGGCCCATCGCGGTCTGGTACGTCTGCGCGACCGAGACCATCGCCGTCTGCGCCAGCGGCTCAGTCGGGTAATTGATGGCCAGGTCGTTCCACGTCGAGATGGCTTCTTCGTAATACCCGCGGGCCGCGAGCTCCTGCGCAACGGAAGCGAGCATCTGCGGGACGTTCTTAATCTGCGGGTTATCCGCGTATTCGACCGCGACCCGCTGCAGTTCCCGCGCGGCCCGGGCATACTGCCCGCGGGCGAGCGTTGGGCTGAACGAATCGACCACGCGGGCCTGCGTCAGGAAGCTCGTGGCGATTTGCCACTGGGCATCCTGCCGCAGCGCATCCTCCTTGGGGAAGTCGGCGATAATTTTCGTCAGCTCGTCACGTGCGACGTTGAAGCGCTGCGCGGTCTCGCCCAGCATTTCCTGCTTGGTCGATTTTCCGGTCACCGGCTGGGCGGCAAACGCCATCGCATCCTGCGCGATCCCGAGTCGCAGTCGCGGAAGATCGGCATCCTTGGGATTGTCCGTCAGGAACTGCCGCGCGAGTGCCGCGGCACGGTCCCACTGCCCCGTCCCGCGCCACCACCCCACCGCCACGAGAATTTCCCCCCGCGCCTGCGTCGCGGTCACGCTCTGCGGGTATTTGGCGAGGATGCCGGCGAAGATCTTGTACGCCGCGTCGAGCGCCGCCTGCTGCCGGGCCAATTCTTCCGGGGAAACGACGGGCAGCACGGCGATCGCCTGTTGCACCTGTGGCTGCTCGACCTGCTGGCTCAGCATGCGCCCCCCGCCACCGGCCTGCGCCGGGCCTTGAGCCGGCGGCCTGCCCATCGCACCGAAGTTGTCGCGCAGGTTGGCGACCATCTGCGCCCGGCGGGCCTCCTGCCGGGAGATGGCCGCGAGCACTTCCCCGTCGGCCCGTGCCTGCGGCGCGTCGAGCGGAAGGTTCCCAGGCGCCGCCGCGTCGGGAGCCGACGTTGAACTTGTCGAATCCTGCGGCTTGGCCGCGAGCGTCTTGCCTGCGACCGGCCCCCCGGCCGGTTGCGTCAGCGGCAATGCATACTTCGCCTTATCGAGCTCGCTGCGCTCCAACTGCTTTAGGTCGTCCGCGGTAGCCAGCGCCTCGGCCGGCTCGTGCGCCCCGGGGGTCGCGAAGCGGCCCGCCGTTAGCGCCCCGAGCACTTCCTTGGCGTGGTCCGGCATCACCTTCCCGACCTGGCACATTCCCCGCGCGAACGCCAGGCGCTCGGGGTCTTTCACCACCGGCCCGCCGTCGAGCAGGCTCGCGTAAATTCCCTCCGCCACGTCCCACGCGTCCGCCCGCGCGTACTCCAGCGCCACCGCCATCACCCGCTGAATCGCCGAGCCGATGAGCGGGCTTTGCGGATGCGCCTTGATGAAATCCCGGTAGGCCAACAACGCCGCGGCCGCCTCATCACTCAACTTGGCCGGGGGCGCGTCCGTGCTCTTTCGGGCCGCGACGGATTTACCGAGCACATCGCGCGCCTTGGCGTCCAGCGCCGCGGCCGCGGCGAATGCCGCCCGCTCCGCCGGGCTGCTGTTACCCGGCTCGGCCTGCAGCAGCACCTTGTTCTTCTCGGCGAAAGTGACAAATCCGCGATACACCTCCGCCGCCACGTCGAATGCGCCGTGGCGTTCGAACGTGCGGGCGATCTCGAAAATCCCCTCCGCCGCGTTGCCGGCGAGCGGGTCGGCGGGGTGGTCGGTGATGAATTTTTCGTACGCGTCGATCGCGGCCAAGCTGGCGGGCGACAGCGCCAGCTTTTCTGCTGCGTTGTAATTCTTGAGCGTGATTTCCAGATCCCGGCGAGCCTGTTCGTCGCGCAGCCGCGCGAGCTCGAACTGCGCGAATACATCCGCCGCCGGCACGGCCTTGTCGGCCTTCACCGCGATTGCCGCCTCGGCGATATCGAAGTATTCAAGCTTCTTGTACTGCGCGACAATGTTCTCGATCGACTCGCGCACCTGCATCAGCAGCGGGTCCCCCTCGGGCAAGTCGGCCTGCAATGTGTAAAGCTGCTTGAGCGCGGCTTCGATCCCCGGCTCCAACTTGCGCGGGACGGCAAGCCCGGTCGCGACCAGATGTTCGTGCTGGCGCAACACCTGCGCGACCGTGGAATTGATCGCGGCCAACTGCACCGTCTTTTGTTGCGAGGCCGGCAGCGCCGCCGCCAGCTTCGCGTAGGCGTCGTTCGCGATGGAGTAGTACCCCGCGGATACCCACGGTTGCAGGTGTGAGCGCAACCGATCGACCGCCGCGGGAATCTGCTTCGCGTCCCGCGCGACGATCTTTGCCAGCGTGGCGATCAGTTCCGTCTGCGCCGGGCTCAGTGCCGCGTTCTGCTCGGCATGCCCGGCTTTGAGATTGTCCCCGAACTGCGCCACGGCCTGCGCATCGAGCAGACTTTCCCGCTGCCACATCGCGTCCATCCACCCCGGCTGCTCCGGCCCGAGCACGGCAAGCAATCGCCCGCTGATGTCCAAGGCAACCGCGAGCGATCCCGGCTGGCTCGGGCGCACGCAATCGGTCACGATTGCGCCGATCGTCCGCGTCACCTGATCCACCGCCTGCACATCGTTCGACTTCACCACCGGCAGCCCCACCGCCACCGCCCACTGGAAAGGCGGCTTGGCCTCCGTCACTTTCGCCGGCCAGGGCAGCGGCTCGCCCAGCTTGCGCAGTCGCTCGGCCAAATCCGCCTGCTGACGCCAGGCCGGGTCATAAGGAAACTGCTGATTGATCGCGGCCAAAGTCGCGAGCGCATCCGCCACCGCCTTGGGAAGCTGGGCGGCGGGTTGGCCGCCATCCACTTCGCGGGCCGCGTCACGCAGCGCCAGCTCCACCTGATAGCGCGCCAGCGCGTGCATCGCGGCCGACAAGCTCGCGCCCGGTGGCGCAGCTTTAACGAGCAGCAGCATTCCCTCCGCCGCCGCCGCGAAGGCGCGGTGCGAGGCGTAGTGCGCGTCGAAGTGCGCTACGATCTCCTGGGTAAGTTTGAGCGCCGCCTCGGACCGCACCAGCCGCTTGTAGAGCGTGGCGGAAACGTCGAGGGCGGCGCGATCGGAGGCAGTGAGGGTTGAATCAGGACCGCTATCTGTCGTGCGATCGGTGAGCGCGAACTGGGCAGAAATGAGCCGCCGACGGGCCTTGTCGGCCAGCGGGTCATCCCCATGCGCGCCGATCCACTTCGCCAGCGCATCGACGCCCGCTTGCGTGGGCGACTGCTCGATCTCGAAGGAAAGCAGTTCGAGCTGAGCCGCAGAGGCTTCGGGCGTGTTGGGATGGTCGGTGATGACTTTGTTAAGCAGCGCCAAGCCCTCGGCGGTCGCGTCGCCCCCCGCGCGCACTTTCGCGCGGGCGATCAGCACATCCGCCTTCCCCGAGTCCACGAGCTTGGGGAACTTCACCATCGCCTCGCGCACGGCAGCCTGCGCCTCGCGCGGGCAGTTCTGATCGAGCAACGCCTCCGCCTTGAGCAAGATCACCTGAACGCGCTGCTCGTCCGCGAGCGCGGTGCGAGCCAATATACGATCAGCCGTCTCCACCGCGGACTCGTACAGCTCGTCCGCGACCAGCGCCTGCACGAGCTTCACGGACTGCTCCGCGTCCGCCCCTTCCCCGCGGAGCTGCTTCAGCATCCTCGCGGCGTACGGCTCCTGCGGCGCGAGCTCGACCGTCTTGCTCCACGCGGCTATCGCCTCGCTCACCTTCCCCAGCTCATAGTCGGCCTTGCCGAGCATGAGGAAGACCTCGGGATTTTTTACGTCCGTCTCCGAGGCCTTCACGAACAGTTCGCGCGCCTTGTCGAACTGCCCCGCGGCAAACGCCGCCTTCCCGTCCTGATATGCCTGGGCCGCGTCCGCCTCCGCAAAGCAGAGGCGCGGCGCGCCCGCCACCGCCGCCGCCAGGATCGCCGCCGCCGCCAGTCCCGTGTATTTCCTCATTTCCGGCCCTTTCATTCCAAAGCGTTCTCGACAACCTGCATTGGACAGCCGGGACGCATAAAAGTTCCGAGGAAGTTGCCGGACGGGGAAGTTACTGGGCGGGGAAGTTGCCGGGCAGGGAATTGGTTCGTAAGCTTCGCCCAATGGAAGCCCCCCGCGAAACTCGCACGCCCCATTCGCTTGATGTGCTCGCACCCGAGCCCGTAACCACCTGCACCGGCTGCGGCGTCTGCTGCCGGGAAGTGAGCGTCCCGCCCTACCTTGATGAAATCGATTTCATCCCCATCGCGTTGCAGCGTGAAGTGTACGAGGCGCGGAAAATCGAAGCCGAGCTGATCGCCCAATCCCGCCCCTGCATCTGGTGGGAACCCGCCACCGGCAAGTGCGGCCACCATGAAGACCGGCCGAACATCTGCCGGGAATACGAGATTGGCGGGGAGCTCTGCCTGGAGACGCGGGCGCGGTTTGGCGTGGGCGTTGGAAATGTGAACAAGTTGGACAAATCCGAAACCCGAATCCCCGAAATCCGAATCAAATCCGAATGACGAAATCCGAATTCCGAACGGAACTTTGCCGCAAAGGGCGAAGAGACGATTGAACCGCAGAGGCCGCAGAGAGCGCAGAGGGAATGAATCAGCGGCCAGCCGTTCCCGACAGCCCTCTATTTATTCTTGTTCATCTCTGCGTCCTCCGCGGCCTCCGCGGTTCAATCCCTCTCTTCTTTGCCCCTTCGCAGTAAGGTCTTCAATTCGGATTTCGTCATTCGGATTTGATTCGGGTTTCGGGGATTCGGAATTCGGATTTTCCAGAAAGGTCCAATTACCCGAAAACCTCCCGCACCACTTCTCCCCCGTTGACCGTCACTTTTTCGTGACGGTTGTGGTGTTCGTACCAGAGGCGGTTCTGGTCGATGCCCAGGGCGTGGAGGATCGTCGCGTGGAGGTCGTTGGGATGGATGGGCCGTTCGATGGCCGCGTATCCGACGGCGTCGGTTGCGCCGATGGCCTGGCCGCCTTTTACTCCGCCGCCGGCGAGCCACATCGTGTAACCCGAGCAGTTGTGGTCGCGGCCGGTGTCCTTTCCCGTGGCTTCGGCGCCGGGGGTGCGGCCGAATTCGCCGCCCCATACCACGAGCGTGTCTTCGAGCAGGCCGCGTTGTTTGAGGTCGATCAATAGTGCCGCGATCGGGCGGTCGGATTTGCGGGCGAGCTGCGTGTGGTTCTCGACGATCTTCGCGTGCGCGTCCCAGAAGGCGAGGCGGAGCTGCACAAAGCGCACGCCGCGTTCGACCAGTCGGCGGGCGAGCAGGCAGTCCTTGCCGAAATCCGCGGTCTCCTTTTCATCCAGCCCATAAAGCTTGCGCGTCGCGGGGGTTTCGCCCGACAGGTCGAACACCTCCGGGGCGGCGGTCTGCATGCGGTACGCCATCTCGTAGCTGCGGATGCGGGCGTCGAGCTCTGTCTCCTCCAAGTGCTCTTCCAAATGCCGGCGATTGAATTCCTCGAGGAGCTGCATCTGCCTGCGCCGGTCTTCCATCGTGTACTCGGCGGGCAGCGCGAGGTTGGGAATTCCGCCATCCCGGATGCGCGTGGCTTGGTAGCGCGCGGGCAGAAACCCGTTGCTCCAGCCCGGCGTCTTGCTCGGCTCGCCCGGGTCGGTGCCGCTGAGCATCGCGACGAATGCGGGCAGGTTCTGGTTCTCGCTGCCCAGGCCGTAGGTGACCCACGCGCCGAGGCTCGGCCGCTCGCCCCCCTGGCTGCCGGTGAGCGCGATGTACTCGGCGGGGGAATGCACGGGGCTCGGGTGCCGCATCGACCGGATGATGCACAGGTCATCGACGCGCTTGCCGACTTCCGGAAACAATTCCGACACCGGCAGCCCGCTCTGTCCGTACTGCTTGAACTTCCACGGCGAAGCGAACAGGTTGTTCAAATGCACGCGATGCTTTTGCGTAATGCCCCTGGCGATGCTCTCGGGGACATCCTTGCCGTCGAGGCGCGTCAACTCGGGCTTGGGATCAAACGTATCGACCTGACTGGGCCCGCCCCCCATGAATAATACGATCACCCGTTTCGCCCGCGGCACAATGTGCGTGCCGAGCACCGGCGACTCGCCCTGCGCCGCCAGGAGCTTTTGCTCGGACAGCATGGACGCCAGCGCCAGCGATCCAACGCCCAGCCCCGCCCGCCGAAGCATGTCGCGCCGGCTCAGGCCGCCGGGATGAATGTCACAGCCGCAAGCAGTGCGCATGGATGAGTCCTCGGAACGCTTCCCCTCTTTCAAATACGCTGGTTCACCCGGCGTGTTATTTGACTATGCCGAACGGCACACTTCCGACATATCCCATTTTCCGAGCCGCAAGAAACTAAATCGGGTTCGCCGCGTTCCCGATGATACGTGCGGACAGTTCGCCGGAATTTCAAATGGGAGGCTCTGCAATGCTTAAGAGAATTCAGTCGTTTCTTCGGGACGAACAGGGTGGCGAAGTGTTGGAATACGCCCTGATCGTCGGGCTGATCGTGGTCGCAGCCATCGCAGCCATCACTTCCGTCGGGACCAAGGTGCTGGCGCGGTGGACGTCGCTCGACAGCTCCATCTAAATGACCGTGCGTGCTTATGCGTTTGTGGTGCGGCCTTTCAGGCTGCCAATGCAGGCTAAAAGCCTGCACCGCAATTCATGAATCATGCACAATCATTCAGTCACCGGACTGGTAAAAAAATGTGTTTCCCGCCCCCCGTCGCTGCCCTACTCGGCGACGGGGTTTTTTGTTTATCGGGCCTTCCATCTCCCGGCGCTATGACTCGCCCAACACACGCGCCACTTCCGCCACGTCCGTGATACCCCGGGCGACCAGGTCATCCGCAGCCCCGCGCATCGGACGGTAACCGGCCTGCCCCGCGATGATTTTTCCCAGCGTCGCGGCGTCCGCCCGCTCCAGCACCGCCTTGCGCAGCGGCTCGTCCATCATCCCGATCTCCGCCACCGGCACGCGGCCATGGTGGCCCCCGCCTGCCGCGGATTTCCGCAGCAAGCGCTGCGCGACGACCGCGAACAGGCTGCTGGTGATCTGGTACGGCTCCATCCCCATCTCGAAAAGCCGCGCGACCGCCCCGCCGGCCGACGCGGCGTGCAGCGTGCAGATCAGCCGATGCCCGCTGAGCGCCGCCTGCAGCGCGAGCGACGCGGTCGCCGCGTCGCGAATTTCTCCCAGCGCCAGCACCTGCGGGTCCTGACGGAGAATGCTGCGGAGCGATCGCTCGTAGGTCAGTTCGCCGAACGGCTTGACCTCGATCTGCGTCACCCCCGGCACGTCGCGCTCCACCGGGTCTTCCAGCGAGATGACGCTCACTCCCGGAGAAGTTTGGACGATATGGCGAAGCAGCGCGTAGATGGTGGTGGTCTTCCCCGACCCCGCCGGCCCAGTGACGGCGAGCATCCCCGCGTCCGCCAACGCGAAACGCTTGAGCCCACGGAGCACGCCTTCGGGCAACCCCAGCGCGTCCAAATCCTGCGGCTGCACCAGCTCCGCCGGCATTCGCACCGCGGCCCGTAGCCCGTGCGTGGTGGGCATGATCGCCAGCCGCGTTTGCAGCGCCCCCGCTCCCGGAATCGTCACCTCCAGCCGCCCCTCCTGCGGCACATCAAGCCGATACGTCAGGAGCTGCGCAAGCACCATGAGCCGCCCGACAACGCTCCTGCCCGCCGGCGATTCGAGTCTTGCAGCCGTCTGCAAAAGCCCGTCCACGCGGTAGCGGACTTCGTAGCCCTGTGCCGTCGGCTCGATATGTATGTCCGAGGCGCGAAGCTTCACGGCGTCGGAGAGAAGGCGGTCCACCGTGTCGCGTGCATCGGGCGATTGCTCGGAAGAAGAAGCGGCAGGCATGACTGCGATTGTAGCAGAAGCGGTGAACGGCGCTCGGATCCATCGCGCTCAGGTCCCCTCTCCCTCGTACCCGGGGGAGAGGGATAGGGTGAGGGGCGGAACGTCGAATTACGTTCGAAGTCGATAGCGAACGCACGCGGACTACCCTCTTACGGGATGCGCGTGACCGATCAGCAATGCGGACCCTACGGAAATTCGTCCTGCAACTAGCTCACTTCGACGTTCAGCCCCTCACCCCTGCCCTCTCCCCCGAGTACGAGGGAGAGGGAGAGGCGCCTTTGCACCTCCCCGCCAAAGCGTGTAATTGTTCGGATATGAATTCCGCTCCCCTTACGGTCTGGTGCAACGCGCATTTTCCCGATGGCCCGATGGCCGAGCTGCGCGAGCGGCTGAAGGGCCACACGCTCGTTTTCCCCGCCGATCTGAACAAGTCGAACCTCGCGGCGGGCGGCATCGACCCGTCGCTCGAACACGCCGACATCGCCCTTGGCCAGCCCGATCCGCAGCAGGCGATCCGCCTCCCGCGGCTGAAATGGGTTCACCTCACCACAGCCGGTTACACGCGCTATGATCGCGACGACCTCCGCGAGGCTTTCCTTCGACGCGGGGCGGTCCTCACCAACAGCTCGGGCGTCTACGCCGAGCCGTGTGCGGAGCACGTCTTTGCGATGATGCTGTCGATGGCCCGCCGACTCCCTCAGTGCGTGGATGACCAACGCGGCGCGCGCCCGTGGCATTCCGCGGAACATCGCGAACACTGCCACCTACTCGTCGGGCAGAACGTGCTGATCCTCGGCTTTGGCGCGATCGCCACGCGGCTGGTCGAATTGCTCGCGCCTTTCCGCATGCACATCACGGCGGTGCGCCGGCGGCCTTCGGGAAACGAAAGTTGCCGGGTGCTCCCGACCGAACAGACCGATGCGCTGCTCCCCGAGGCCGACCATGTCGTGAACATTCTTCCCGCCAACCCCGCGACGGAAGGCTTCTTAACGCGCCATCGCCTGGGCCTGATGAAGTCCACAGCTCTTCTCTACAACATCGGCCGCGGGACGACGGTTGACCAGCCCGCACTCGTTCAGGCGCTGCGGGAGCATAAGATTGCCGGCGCGTATCTGGACGTGACCGACCCGGAGCCGCTGCCGGCCGATCACCCGCTTTGGTCGCTGCCCAACTGCTACATCACCCCCCACACCGCCGGCGGGCAGGCAGCGGAATTCTCCAAACTCGTGGAGCACTTTGCGGATAACTTCGATCGGTTTGTGAAGGGGGAAAAACTTCTGGATGTGGTGGCGGGTGGGAAGCCATAGGCGAAGCGCGGTAGGCAGAAATTGAATACAAAGTGCAAAATGCAAAGGTCAAAATGAGGAGCGGCGGGAGGGTGGACCTTCGGTCCGACCGCTATGCGGTGAGGGCAATCGGACCTGTTTCATTTTGACTTTTGCATTTTGCACTTTGTATTCAGTTTCTGCCTTCTTCCTACTGCCTACTGCCTACTTCTTCCCCTTCGTACGTCTCTTCAAGAATGATCTTGATCACTGCCGCCATGGGGATTGCGATCACGACGCCGAGCAATCCGTAGATCGCGCCGCCCGCGAGGAACGCGAAGATAATCACCGGCGGCGGCAGTCGCACCGACTTGCCAAGGACGATCGGCCCCACGAATTGATCGATCGATACGCGCAGCCCCGTCGCGAACAGGGCGAATCCCACGATCCCCCAGAACGTCTCCTGCTCCACCGCGACCAGTCCGATCAGCGCGGTCGAAAGCACCGGCCCGATCATCGGCACGAGCTCCAAAAGCCCCACCGCCACGGCAAGTAAAAACGCGTTGGGCAGGTGCAGGAGAAATTGGGTCACAAGCCAGGTGAGCAGGGTTCCGTAGAGGACGACGACGATGACGCCGCGGACGTAGCTGAAGATCATCGGACCCGCCCGCCGGCCGACGGCCAGGGCCTCCGGGCGGATCGACGGCGGAATCACCCAGAGCACGCCCCGGCCGATGCGCGGGCCGTCCATAAGAAAATAGAACAGCAGGACCACGGTCAGGATGAACCCCATGATCCCCCCGACGACAACGCCGATCTTGCCCAAGGGGTCTGACGATCCCAGCGCGGCGCTCAGGCTTGCCATCAGCGTCTGCGCGAGATCGTGGACGGCGTAGGACTTGTCCAGCACGTTGATCTGGTCGCCCCCGGCTAGCGTGCGGAGGAAGTGCTCGATCTGGGTGGGAGCATGGGCGACGAGTTGTACGACCTGCGGGACGACGATCGTCTTGACGACGTACCCCAGCACCGCGATCGCCATGAGAAAGATCCCAAACGGCACCATCGCCGCCCCCCACCGCGGCAGCCGGAACCGCCTTTGCAACCGGCCGATAAATGGCGTGGCGACGTACGCCAGCGCCCCCGCCGCCACGAACGGCAGCAGCACGTATCGCAGCAAGTAGGCCAAAATCAGCGCAAACGCCGCCGCGACGACGGCAAATGTCCACCGACTGCTCCTGGGCGATTGTTCGGCCATGCAATTCCCTGCTCACGCCAACGCGTCCCCATTCCGATGGGGTGAGGGAATGTAGCCCACAGAGCAAGCAATGGGAACAATGGCGCTATTTAACGCGCCTCCGACGGAACAGCAGGCCTGCGCCGGCGACGCACGCCGCCACGCACGAAGACGGCTCGGGCGAGCTGACCAAATCCAACCTGACGGCGTGGTATAACCCGTCGGCCTGTGAGTAGGCGCTGCCCACAATTTGGTCGGAGTTGTTGATCCCGCGCATCGGCTGCAACTGCCATCCCGTGCCCGAGGCGTCCATGAGCGTGGACAAATCGTACATCGTCGTTCCGTCCTGGAGCATCGAGTGCCCGCCTGAATCGCCGACGACCCAGCCTGTGTCGTTGATCGCGTAGGCGAAGCTGTACATGTCGCCGGGCAGCGTGCCCAAGTCCGCGGCAGCGTCCGTCAGGTCGCCAGTAGCGCTCGTGCGGAACGCGTGCGGCGACGGCCCGCCCATCATCGACGACGCGAACGAAACCCCCGCCACCTGCCCGCTGGCATTAATCCCATATGCGTCGCTGTCCGTCCTCCCCGCGAGCACGCCCAAATCCGCGCCCGGGCCGCTCAGGACGCCCGTCGCGGAGGTGCGGAACGCATTGCGAAAGTTGCCGGCCGTCGTGCCATACCCGACGGTTTGGCCTGAGGCGTTGATCCCCCGCGCGAAACTGGTGTTACCGCCGGAGAACGTGCCCAGGCTTGTCCCCGGATCGCTCACCAGCCCAGTGGCGGAAGTGCGAAACGCGATCTGCGCGCCCCCGGCGGTGTAAGCCCACCCGGCGACCTGCCCGGAGGCGTTGATGCCATATCCCTGGCTCAGCGATCCGCCGAGCGTGCCCAGATCCGTCCCCGCCGACCCCACCGACTGGCCCGGCGCAATACGCACGGCGTGGTACTGATTGTTCCCGTCAAACCCCGTCGCCTGCCCGCTGTTATTAATCGCATACCCATACCCCGCCCCCAGATTCGCCGCGGCGGGCGTGAACAGCCCGTTGGGCGAACTCGCCTGAAACACCGGCGGCGCAGGGTTCATCATCATCGTCGCATCCTGCGAATACCCGACGCTCTGCCCGCTGGAATTGATGCCGTACGCATAACTCGCGCTCTCGCCCGTCGCGATGCCCAAATCCGTCAGGTGGTAAACGTACGGCCCCGAGGCACCCACGCCCCTCGCCCCGATCGCCAGAATCGCAAATGAAAAAGCCGCCAGTAGAAATGGTTGTCGATGCATCCTTCGCCTCCTCCTGACCCCCGTGGCAAAATAGCATAATCGATCCTTTACCCAATTCAAACATTTCAATTGTTGCGAAACTGCGGTTGGCTCGCGCCGTGGCAATGGGCGCGTGGCACGCCTTGCATGCAATCACGCATCATCCCCCGCCTTGTGGATGAAAATCGCAGCAGTGATCGTCGGGTGCTTTGTACCGGCCATGCCGAATACCATCAGAAAATCCCTTCCTCCAGGATAGACGGGAAGAAATGATCCGCTAATCGGCACTAGGAATTAGCGTGATGAACTTCAGGCTTGCCGCGCAACCAAAGCGGATGACCGATAAAACCGCCGATGCCAGCACGTGCCTTATGTCCCTCATCCTACCTCTTCCCCGCACTCCGGGCATGTGCCGCTCACGTTGCCGGTGAGGTCGTAGCCGCAGGTGAGACACAGGCCGTTCAGCTTGCGCAAGTTTCGTTTATGCTCATTCGAGCGCCGTTTGACGATGGCAATGATGAACACCACCGACCACCCAAAAACCACGAGTCCGGCAAAATCGTCCACCCCCTCATCCTACCCTGTCGCGATTCGACCTCCACGCCCCCTCCCCCGCCGACTCGCATTTTGCAACCTTTTTTGTTATAATTTCCTTGGGCTTCTGTTTTCATTTGTGCCCGGAGAACCATGACACGACTGCATAAGGACTTGCGTAGGACGGCTCGCCCCGCCTCCTTCGAGAGGATGGAATCTCGGACGATGATGTCGATCACGGCCATCGCCCAACTGCCCCATGCCAGCGCCGCGGCCGGCACTCCCCCCGCGGTCGACCTCAAGTCCATTTTCCTCGACCCGACCGCCTCACAGGACATCGCCTTCT
>JAQGHP010000238.1 GCA_028288775.1 Phycisphaerales bacterium
TCGAAATCGGGTCACGTTCCCTCACTGGCTCAACGGATCCTCCGGATACCGGTCCTTCAGCGTCTTCATCAGCGCCTGGCTTTTCCCCGGGTCGCTGGCTTCCAACAGCTTGCCCGCCCGAAACAAAAGCTGCGGGCTGTACGACGACCCCGGCTCCGCCGTCGCGAACGCCTCGGCGACTTTCGCCGCGGCGAGCGGCGCGCCCTTGATCTCCATCAGCTTCGTCTTGAGCACCACGCTGTACCCTTCCAGAAAGTCGGCGGGGAATTGCCGCTGCCAATTATCCCACTGTTCCTCGCCCGTCTCCCAATCCTTTTCCTTGAGGTAATACTCGATCGTCCGGGCCGCCGCCCCGCTCTTGGCCACGCGCTTCTCGGGCGTCTCATTGACGGGGATCGACTCGAGGATCTTTCGCCCCTCGGCCCCCTTGCCGCCCAGCACCAGCGCGTCCGCGTAGAGCACCCGGATCGACTCATCACCCTTGCTCGCGTAAGGCTCCAGCGCCTTCGCCGCCCCAACAAAGTCCCCGGCGTTCCACAGCAACAACTTCGCCAGCGCCTTCGCCGCCCCCGGCTGCAGGTCGGAGCCCGCGGGCACCTTCTCCCACACCGCCAGCGCCGCCGTTTGCTGCCCTTTTATAATCGCCGACCGCGTCGCTTCCGCGAGCGCCGTCATCGCCGGCTCGACCGCTGGATGCTTGGTCATCGAAGCCGTCCGCGTCGCCGCGGCCAGCATCCATTCCATCTTCCCCGCACGCTCGTGCAGCAACGTCGCCCGCGGCAGCCACGCCTCCGGGATCTTGCCCAACTCGTACGCGCCCACCACCCGCGCCTGCACGATCGGCTCATCGCCCGGCGGCTTGTCGATGTGCTCCCAATCCCGCTGCACCGCGAGCTTCACCGTCTGCGTGTCAAAATTCGCCCCGATCCGCACCGTCAGCTTCACGGCGTACACGCCGTCCGCCAGGTACACGTGCTCCGCCTCCGCCTGCGTGCCGGTCTGCCCGTCGCCGAAGTCCCACTCGAACTGCGCCCGACTCGCCACCTTGGGCTCGCGGGCGGCGAACTTGTACCGGTGCGAGTACGCATCCGCGAAGAAGCATTCCCCCGCATAAGCGATCCCGAAATCCGCCGTCAGCGGCTTATGAAGCTCCTCCAGCACCCCCGCATTCCCGCGCGCGAAGACGCCGAAGGCGGTGCGCGGAATCGCCTCGAACGCGTGCGCATCGGGCCGCTGCCACCCGACCGTGAAATGCCCGTCGCCCCCCGTGTTGGCGTGATAGAGCAGGAACTCGTGCTTCCCGCGCTTGAGGCGAATCTTCCCCTGGAACCGCGCGTCCGCCGGCCCCAGCGGCGCGTAGACCACGCGCGTCCCGTCGATCGAAAGGGCCCCGACGTCGTCCACCGTCAGCGCGAACGTGTAATCCCCCTCGGCCGGAGCAAACAATGTCCCGACAACCTTCGCAATCGTCCGCTCCTGCGGCCCGAATGGGTTGATGCCGTAGAAGCCTGAGTCGATCATCGTGCGGCCAATGAGCTGCGTGCTCTTCCCCCACGCCTCCTCGACCTGCTTCGCATCCCCCAGCGGAGCGCCATTCCATTCGTGCATCTCAAGCAGCAGCCCGCTCTCCACCTTCACGTCATCGAACCCCGCCTTGTCCGGGAGAGGCTTGTCATTGCCGAAGTAGACGTAATACCGTTTGACGGATTTCACGAGCGTAAACACGACGCTGATCCGATCTCCCGGTCCCACCCGCAAGACTTTCGCCGGGACCTGCCGCCCCTCATCGGTCGCGACGCGAATATCCGCGCCGGTGGGGTTGTGATGCCCCGCAGTGAAGAACTCGACGGTGCAAAGCTCGCTCCCGCTGGCGCGGTCGGCGTCCCAGGTGACGTCGATCGGCCGCCGGAAGGAATCGTCGAACCAGCCGGTCGCGGCGAACGAGTTGGACGCGAATAACCCTGCCACCGACGCCACGAGCACGAGAAGGAGGAGCCGATTGCAAATTGCAAATTGAAAAGCGGCGGACGGCGAGGATTGCCCGATGCCCCCTGCTCCAATTTGAATTTTGCAATTTGCAATTCGCAATTTGCAATCGCGCCTACTGAACCTTTCCTCCTGCATCCGCACTAAATCCGTCATATCATTCCCGGAACGATGCCCCCGACGCTTCCGGAGATTCTACCCGCCGCCGTGCTCTTCGACATGGACGGCACGCTGACCGAGCCGCTGCTGGACTTCGCGCGGATTCGTGCGGACATGGGCATCGGCCCGGGCCCGATCTTGGCGGCACTATTGGAAATGAGCGGCCCCGCCCGCCTCGCGGCCGAGGCGATCCTTCTTCGCCACGAGGACGAGGCCGCCGCCCGTTCGACGCTCAACCCCGGCTGCCGCGAGCTGCTCGCGACCTTGTCCGCCCGCGGCATCCTCGTGGGCTGCATCACGCTCAACAGCCGCGAAAGCGCCCGCACCGTATTCGAGCGCCATCGGCTGCCGATCGAGGTGATCGTCACCCGCGAAGACGCCCCGCCCAAGCCCAGCCCCGAGCCGCTGCGCGTCGCCTGCCGACGGCTGGGCGTGGCTGAAGCGGACACCTGGATGGTCGGCGACGGTCGCTACGACATCGAAGCAGGCGCGGCCGCGACGATGCGTAGCATCTGGCTCAGCCATGGCAGGTCGCGGGATTTTGAAGCGACTCCATGGCGCGAAGTGCAGGATCTGTGGGAGCTCAGCCGAATGTTGAAAGAATTCGAGTGAGCGTGCGTCATACGTGTCACGGCTTTCTACCAGTAGTGACGGCATCTTTTGGCGATGCTTTAACGTGGCACGGGTTTTCAACCCGTGCTGACGGCGCTAGAGTTAGAAAAGTCTGTTTTGATGGCGCAATCAGAATTCTACGCCGCTCGCACGGGTTGAAAACCCGTGCCACTTTGGAAGCGGCTTGTTAGGTCGTGACGTGTCCAACATAGGGTGGGTGTACTCCCCCACCACTGATCCCAGACAGTGGGCGAGTACACCCACCCTACCTGGCTAATTTGGTCTTCGGTTTTGTGAAAGAGGTTTGCATGCGATCGACTGTGTTGCTCCTGAGCCTGACGTTTGCCGGCGCCCCGATGGCCTTCGCGCAAGCGCCCGCCCTCATCAACCCCACCGGCCAGCCCCAACAGGCCGGCGCGTCCGCTCCCCTGCCCGCTGACGCCTCCGCGGACGCCGTGCTCGACGCCCTCGACCAACGCGGCCAAAGCCTGAAGGAATTCACGGCGAAAGTCCGCATCACCGAAGGTGATCCCAACATCTCCATCACAACACGCACGGGGCTGGTCTGGTTCCAAAAGAAGGGCGCGGACGACGGCCGCATCCGTGTGCTCTTCGACAAGCGGATTGAAGGCCGCTTCGCCAAGGACGACAAAACCGAGTACCTGCTCGACAACGGCTGGCTCACCGACCGCGGCTACAAGAACCGCACCGAAACCCGCCGACAGGTCCTCAAGCCGGGCGAAAAGGTCAACCTCCTCAAGCTCGGCGAAGGCCCCTTCCCTCTGCCCATCGGCCAGAAAAAAGAGGACGTCTACAAGCTCTTCGACGTGACGAAATCCGCCCCGGACCAGAAAGACCCCGCGGACACGGTCCACGTCGTCCTCAAGCCCAAGACCGGAACGCAGTTCGCCAAAAAGTTTAGCGCGATCGAAGTGTGGGTGGACCGCAAGACCCGTTTCCCCGCCCGCATCGACACCTATAACGGCGACCAGGAAGCCAAGAAGACCGAGCTAACGGACGTGCAGATCAACCCCCCCGGCGGGTTGAAGGATGGGGATTTCCAATTGCCGAAGGTTGATCAGACGAATTGGAATATTCAGACGGAACCTTACAAAGAATGAGCTCGGGTGCCGTGCTGCGACCACCAATATGAAATCCGAATTCCGAATCCCCGAAATCCGAATGGGATTAGGAGAGCCGCTTTCTATAGCGATCGCGAAATCCGGCCCAAAATGCGTCGTCCGCCTCAATGGGCGGGCCGCTGTCGATTCCTTCAATGAGCTTGGCCTCCGTCTGCCCTTCCGACCGGCGGAGCTCGTCTTCGATCAACGCTTCCACGTACGCGCTCACGTTCGGATATCCCGCCTGAGCGGCCTGCTTTTCGACAACCTGCCTGAGCGCATCCGGCAATAAAATCTCAAGCCTCATTGAAAGAACCATCCTTCCGACTCTCAGTATCACTGAGCGGGGTTCACTTGGAGGTTTGGCGCAAGCGCTTTCCGGTCCGTGCGATACGGCGATTTCAATAAAATGTCGCAATCTTGCTTGAAACATGCCCTAAAATCGTGCATTTTCGTGCATAATCGTGCATTAACGGCCTTGGCACCATCAAAAACGTGGGTTGACACTGCACCGATTGCACGGGTATTGCACGAGGCATTGCAAAGGCCGCGCGAGGGATAAACCTCGCGCGGCCTGATGGGTCATTCCGCGTTCGCCACCTGCTGGCGCTTGGGGTTGGGGAGGCGCGGGACGAGGGCCCTTTCCAGATTGCGCATGGCCTGTCGTAGGCGCTGCTCGTTTTCGACGAGGGCGATGCGGACGAACCCTTCACCGTGCTCGCCGAAGGCTCGGCCGGGGGACAAGGCCACTTCGGCTTCGTCCATCATCCGCAGGCAGAAGTCGATCGTCCCTTCGCCGGCCTTGTAGTGGGCGGGGTTGATCTTCGCCCAGACGAAC
>JAQGHP010000248.1 GCA_028288775.1 Phycisphaerales bacterium
GAAATTTACGAGCGGCAGTGCTCGGTGCTCCACGCCAAGACGATGGTCGTGGACGAACACACCAGCGTCATCGGTTCCACCAACCTCGACTACCGGAGCATTGAATACAATTGCGAGCTGTCGGCCATCATCCGCTCGGATGAGTTCGGCCGGCAGATGTGCGGCCTATTTAAAAACGACATGGGATTCGCAAAGCAGATTCATCTGTCGCAATGGCGCAAACGGCCCGTATGGGACCGCTTCGTACTCTGGGCGGTAAGCCGGGCGCGGTATTTGCTGTGATCCGTCCAAACGGAGGTGCAGCATGGCCATGTCGATCGGTCACGCAATCAGGTCGGCCGTCTTGGGAATGCCGACGTTGGTAACAGGGGGAGTGCCCAAAGTCCGCGCTGGCGATGCGCGACTCTCCTACGCAAACTGGGACGTGCCCGAATCGCTGTCCGTTTCATCGGACGCCTTCAACGAAGGCCAGCCGATCCCGGCCCAATATTCCAGCGGCGGCAGGAACATTTCGCCGCCCTTGAAATGGTCGGGCGCACCCGCGGACGCCCGTTCGCTGGTGCTGATCGTCGAAGACCCGGACGCCCCGACGCCCAATCCCTTCGTCCACTGGCTCGTGTACAACATCCCCGCAAACCTTAATCTTTTGGACGAGGCCACCCCGCCGGGCCAGACCGCGCAGGGGTCGATGCCCTTCTCGCAGGGCAAGCATTCGATGTTGCAAAACGGCTATACCGGCGCGGCCCCGCCCAAGGGCGATACGCCGCACCATTATCATTTCCAGCTCTATGCCGTGGACCGCATGCTCGATCTCCCGCCGGGCGCGGGAAGGTCCGCGCTGATCAAAGCGATGGACGGGCATGTTCTCGCGAAGGGAAGAACGATTGGAACGTTCGAGCGCAAGGAAGGGTAATTGGCCGGGGAAGCTGTTGTTTCCCACGGGTGGATCAAGGCAAGAAGATTAAGATTAGGATAGGAGCGCTCTAAGGCGCATCTCCGAGCGCTCCTATCCTAATCTTAATCTTAATCCTAATCTTAATCGTCTGTGCGTGTTGCCGATGGATGAACCCAGAGTTCGCAAGGCGCACCCGCGCCCCCATCACTCCGGCCACTCTCCACTAAATACCTCGGCAGCCGGCCCGGTCATGTACACGTTGTTGTCCGACTCCCGCCACTCCAGCAATAGATCGCCACCGGGGAGATGGGCGAGGATTTTTCGCGAGGTTCGCCCCGTGAGGACGCCCGCGACGCAGACGGCGCACGCGCCCGTTCCACAGGCGAGGGTGATGCCGCTGCCGCGTTCCCAGGTGCGCATCGTCACTTCGGAGGGGGAATGGATTTGCACCCAGTGCGCGTTGATCCGGCGGGGGAATGCCTTGTGATGTTCCACCTCGGGCCCGATGTGCTCAAGATCCACCGCCCGCACGTCCGGCATGTACATGACCGCGTGCGGATTTCCCATCGAGACGAACGTGGCATCGAGCAGTTCATTCGCCTGCGCGACCGACAGCCGATATTCGTGCTCGCGGCCACCCTTCACCAGTTTGTCGCGATCGACCGGCACTTCGGGCAGCGCCAAAATCGGCTCCCCCATGTTCACCGTCACCCGGCTGACTTTCTTGTCGCGGCCGGTCTCCAGATCGAGCGTCAACACGCCGCGACCGGTTTCCACTTTCATGGGATTGCTGGCGGTCAGGCCGTGATCGAACGCATATTTCGCGACGCAGCGCACGCCGTTGCCGCACATTTCCGATTCGCTGCCGTCGGCATTGAACATGCGCATCCGCACATCCGCCTTGTCGCTGGGGAGTATGAGGATCAGCCCGTCCCCCCCAATGCCAAAGTGCCGGTCGGCGACCTTCCGCGCCAAGGCCGCGGGATCCACCACCGCCTGGGCGAAGCCGTTGACGTAGACGTAATCGTTGCCAATTCCGTGCATCTTGGTGAAACGCATAGCTCACACAATATCAAAGGCGCCTTGATGGACAACGAATTCGAGGAGTTCAGACTGCTCCACGAGAAAGCCTCCGAGCGGCCTCACGGTTTATTGCCGTTTGGTCCCAATCCGGGTGTTCGGACCGGAGGCGACTGAGCACCATGCGGCGGGCCATAGAGAACATATTGCTTGAAATCCTGAGCCGCTCCGCGCCCGTCTTATTGCGCAGGATTTCCGCCATGGCGTCGTCGAGCACCTCGATCTGTCCGGGGTCCAATCTATACGATTTCTTAGGCACGTCAGAATCATAGCACACCATCCCCCACCTGTATGTGTCCCGTGTCTCGCGGCGGCACATCGCCCTTATCCTTTTCGATGCCACCGTCCGATAACGGATGTGAGGCCGGCTTTCCCGGCGCGGAGGTCATCGCACTCTTGCCCACAACCTTGAACGATGCGCTGCCGAATTCTTCCACCGCCGCGGGCCGCGCATCCGCGGCCAACTGGGCCGCGAACCTCCGTGCGCTCGCCCGGACACAGCCGCGATTGGCCGAATTCATCCAAACAATCCCTGCGGGCGTCGAGTGGGTCTTCGCGCGAGATGGCGAGCTAACGGCGATGGAGCCCGGCGGGCGCTGGTGGCGGGGATGCTCGCTGCCGCGGGAGGCGGCGCGGTACATGCTGCGGGAGGCGGACCTTTCCGCCGCCGTCATCTGCTTCCTCGACCCGACCTATGCGGCGCAGCTTCGCGTGAGTCTCGACCGCATGCGCCGGCCGCAGGCGGTCGTCGCGCTGGTGGAGGACGCGAGCGCGCTGCGGGTCATGCTCGCGTGCGACGACTTCTCGCCCGAGATCGCGGCACACCGGCTCTGGTTCGCGTGGGGGAGCGCGTGGACTGCCGAGTTGGATCGGCTGTTCTCCGAAAATCCCGGCCTGCCGACACCCGTGCAGTTCGTGCGGCCGATCTCGGGGGACACCGCCGTCGCGGATGCAATGGTGCAACCCGCGCAGAATATTTTCGCCGACCACGGCACCAAGCGGGCCGCGACGGTGCGCTCGACGCGCGAGGTGTGGCAGCCGGGCAAGCTGCGGCGGATTTGCCTCGTCGCGCCGTCGCACTTTCGTCTCTGGGACGATGCCGGCACGGCGCTGGCCGACGCCTTCGCATCGGTGGGCGATTCCGACGGCGTAAGCGTTCTACGCT
>JAQGHP010000249.1 GCA_028288775.1 Phycisphaerales bacterium
GGCGGCGAAGCCCGCCGGGCCAAGCTCTTCTACCTCCGCGACCGCGTCGGCAAGTCCGTCCGTCTCGCCGAGAAGCGCAAGGAAAAGCGCTCCGACAAGCCCGCGACGGAGCCGTCTGCCCAGAACGCCGAGCTCGCCGCATCGGCGACGTGAACTGCTTGAGAGTAGGCAGAGGGGACCGAGGATAAAGGATGGATGATAGGAGATGGCGAGAATCGTTTGCGCCATCTCCTATCATCCATCCTCTATCCTCGCCTCCCTGCCCACTGCCCACCAACCCCCGATGGTAGCCAAGTGGTTCCAAGCTCTCTTCAAGACTTTGCCGCAGAAGGACGCGCTGGGCGACCGCGGCGAAAACATGGCCGCCCGGTATCTCCGCAATCAGGGATACCGGATCATCGTCCGCAACTTCCGTTGCGAGATCGGTGAAATCGACATCGTCGCCCGTGACGGCGACACGCTCGTGTTCGTCGAAGTCAAAACCCGCGCCTACGACGACCCCAACCCCGAAGACCAGGTCCACGCCGCCAAGCAGCACCAGCTCACCCGCGTCGCCCGCACCTATCTCAGCCGCTACGGCGTCCCCCAGCCCCCCGCCCGCTTTGACGTGGTAGCGGTCGTCTGGCCTGACGGCCGCGAGCCGATCATCCGGCATACGCCGCATGCGTTTGAAGCGACTTTCTAGCAGTTGCTGGTTGCTAGTTGTTGGTTGCTGGTAAAGGAAGAAAGAGGGACAACGCGTAACTTCATTTTCCGTCACCAGCAACCAACAACTAGCAACCAGCAACGAACTCTCATGATCGACTCTCACTGCCATCTGACCGATCCCCGGCTGCGGTCGCAGCTTGCCGACGTGCTTGCGCGTGCCGCGTCGCACGGCGTCACGCGGATGATCACGATCGGCACCGATCTCGACGACGCCCGGGAGGCGATCGCACTGTGCAAGGTGTTGCCAAACGTGCGCTGTGCCGTGGGCGTTCATCCGAACCACACGCAGAACGTCGAGCTGTCGGATCTGCCGTTGTTGCGGGAGATTCAGGCCGACCCGGCCGTGTTGGCGCTGGGCGAGATGGGCCTCGATTATTTCCACCATTTTGCGCCGCGGGAAAAGCAATTCGCGGTCTTCGAATTTCAATTGCAGCTTGCGACGGAATTGGGGCGTCCGGTGGTGATTCACAGCCGCGAGGCGACGGATGATACGCTGGCGGTGATGAAGAAATTCCCGGCGGTGCGCGCCGTCTTCCACTGCTTCACGGGCACGCGAGAGGAGGCGCGCAAGATTTTGGACGCCGGGTATTTGATGGGATTCACCGGGCCGGTGACGTTTAAGAAGTCAGACGAGCTGCGCGAAGTCGTGCGGCTGATGCCTCAGGACCGGCTGCTGGTGGAAACCGATGCCCCCTACCTCACCCCCGAGCCGATGCGCAAGCAAAAAACCAACGAGCCCGCGTTCGTACGATACGTCGCCGAGGAAGTCGGCCGGATCAAAGGCTGGACGCTGGAGCAAACCGACGCGATCACGACGGCAAACGCCGAGCGATTCTTCGGCCTAAAGAAGTAAAAAGTAGAAAATAAAAAGGCAAAAGTGGAAGGAGCCGGACTCCGTTCACTTTTGCCTTTTTACTTTCTACTTTTTACTTATTCAGCCTTGGACTGAGAACATCGCTTCCATCCGCGAGCTGGGCGCGGGGATCGGAAGGTTTGCGGCTGCTGCGCCGGCTTTCTGCTTGCCGAGTTTGTCGAGGAGCAGGACCCAAGTCTCGCGCTGGAACCGGAGGATGCTCAAGGCTTCGTCCATCGGCTCGATCTGATGGTGCATGCTTGCTTCGACTAATTTTCGGTACACGTAGTTGTAGAGGGAGGCGAGCTTGCCGCAGAGTTCGGGGGCGAGGTCGCGCTTCAAGCCGCTGTTGAGCTCTGCGATGATCTTCTGGGCGCGGGAACAGTTCAGGTAGCCGCCCTCCCAGTCCTTCTTTTCCAGCGCCAATTTCGCCTGCTCGGCGAAGCGGATTGCGCCGTCAAAGAGCATCATCTGAAGTTGCTCGGGGGTGGCGGTGAGCACCCGCGTGCGAAGGTAGTTCTGCGCGGCTTGGGGATTCATGAATGCCTGCACCTGATATCGGCGACCTATCTACTATCGGCCGGGAAACGGGCAAGCGTTAAGTCGCTGGCAAAGCTTTACATGCGGGGCGCAGGAACCGCGCGTTGCCTGGGCGCCGCCGTCGGCGAGCCGGCGTTATTTGCCGGTGGTTGACTTGGTGGAAGACGTACTGGTCGTTGAAATTGAGCTCAGTGAATTGAGGGCCGACTGCTGACTCTGCAGGCCCGCCAGAATGGTCTCCATGTTGGCGAACTGTTCCGTCAGCCTTGCCTTCTTGTCGGCAATGATCTGATTCAGGTCCGTGATGCGGCTCTGGAACTGAGTCACCTGCGAATCGATTGTCGCGGTTTCCTGCGTGATCGTGCCGGTGACAGGGTCCACCAGCGTGGCCATGCTCTTGTCGATGAGCGTGCCCAGCCCCTGCTGCACCTGGGTGAAGAGGTTCTTTACCGCATCCGGATCGGTGGCGAAGGCGGTCTGGAACTTATTCTGGTCGAACTGAATCGTCGCCCCGCTGCCCAGCGTCAGACCCACGTCCGATAGAAGCTTGTAGCGGCCCGCGCCGGTGACCACGCTCTGAAAGACCGTGTACATCTGCTGCTGGATTGTCCCCACGGTCGAGTCGCCCAGTAGCAGACCCGCGGAGTTGGTGGTGCTGTCGAACTTGGTCAGGTCGCTGATCTTACTCACAACGGCATTGAACGTGTCCGTAAATTTCTGAAGTTGCGTGACGACGCTCGTGGAGTCGCGCGTGACGTTGAGCGTCACCGGCGACTGGCTCGCACCGGTGAGCGTGATGTTGACGCCCGCGATGACGTTGGAGAGCTGATTCGTGCTGCTGGTGACGAGCAGCGACTGCGAGGCGTCCGCCCCGCCGAAGAACACCGCCGCGTCCTGGCCTTCCACCAGCTTTTGCGTAGTGAGGTTGGTCGTGCCGCCGTCGATGACTACGCGCCCATTGCGGCCAGAATTAGTGGCCGTCAAGGACAGGCGGTATCCGTTCACTCCCGAGCCATCGTTGACGATGTTCGCCACCACACCCGCGCCCAGCGCCTGGATCTTCGTTTGCAGAGTGGCGAGGGTGTCAGTCGCGGTGACTGCGATTGTCTTGGTATTTGAGCCGTCGATGGTGTTCGTTGTGGCGGTGCCGGCGATGTTCAGATCGGAGGCGGTGGTGCTGCTGACGTTGGCAACGGTGAGCTTGCTGCCGCCCCCTGCCGTGTCGGTGAGCAGGATGCCGTCGCCATTGGCGTTGATCGAGGCCGTGACGCCGACCTGCTTGGCGTTGATGGCGCTGATGACATCGCCGATTGTGTTGAACGTGCCCGAACTGAGGTCAACGGTTGCCGAGCCGCCGGCGGAGTTGGTGATCGTAAAACTGCCCGGCGTAACGCCTTTGCCGCCGTTGTAACTGCTGAGCAAGGTGTTCTCGGACACGAACTGCTGATGCAGATTTGCGCCAGAAACCGTCGGTTTCGTAGTGTCGAAAGTGCCCGCGATGCCCAGCGCCTGCGCGGTGGTTGAATTGACGTCCGATACAACCAGGTTGCCGCTGCCCCCGGTCGTGTCCTGGAGCTGGATGCCGTCGCCCGCGTTGTTCAGCGACGCGGTAACGCCGACGGAGGCGTTGTTGATGGTGTCCAGGATGTCCTGAACGCTCTTGGCGCCGGAGAGGTCGATATTGGCGGCGGTGGTGCCGGCGCGGTCGGTGATGCTGATCTTGCCCAGCGCCAGCCCGCTGCCGCCATTGAGCGAGGAAACGAGCACCGAATCCAGGCCGGCGAGCACGGTGCCGCCGTGAATCGTGCCTCCCGAGCCGGTGCCGAGAATTCCCAGGTCCTTCGCCGCCCCCGAATTATTGAGGGCGGCGACGGAGAACGCCCCGCTTCCGACGCTGGTGTCGGCAAGGTCGATGGAATTGTTGGCGGCATTGAGCGTCGCCTTCAGCTTCGATCCGCCCGCGGTGTTGATCGCCTTGATGGCGTCGCCCACCGTTTGCGCGGAGCCGAGGGATACGGTGACGTTGGTGCCGTCGGAAAGATTGACCTGAAAATCCGAGGCGCCCCCGGCGGTGCGCACACCCCGGCCGTCGTTCAAGGCCGCCAGCGCGGTGCCCGCGGCCAACTGATTAATGTTGGTGCCGGTGATCGTGGTGCCCGTGGTGGTTCCCACGATCCCGAGCTGCTGCGCCGCGGCGCCGCCGCCCAGATCCTGCACGACGAAATGGGAGGACGTCTGCCCGCTGGTGTCGTTTAACACCAAGTGATTGCCCTGGATGCTGGCGCGCACGCTGGTGTTCAGGGCGGTGTTGATTTTCTTGACCACGTCATCGAGCGTGACGGCAGACGAAATATCGATAACGGATGAGTTGCCGCCCCCGTCGGTGATGCGGAACTGTCCGCGTTGCACGCCCTGTCCGCCGTTGAGCTGCGCAAGCGTGGTAGGACTCTTCAGGTCTCCCCCGCCCGTGGTGATGCTGATGTTCCCCGCACCGACGAGCGCGTTCGCGTTCGAGAATCCGTTGCTGATGGACTGCTGCGAGGTGACGAGCCGGGCGACCTGGAACTGATAAGAGCCGACCGCCGCCCCGGCGGTGGCGGTCGCCGTGAGCGTGTTCGGGTCGGTGCTGTTGGCGGCGGATGCTGCGAACGTCTGGGGCAGCTCCAGCGACTGGCCGATCTGCTGGATCGTTGAAAGCTGCGTCTGCAACGCGGTGAACGCTTGCTTCTGGGCGGTGGCGGTGCTGATGCGGGTATTCAGGATCGTGACCGGCTGCTGCTCGAGCGCGATCAACTGCGTGATGATCGAGTTAGTGTCGATCCCGCTGATCAGGCCTATGCCGGAGGTAATGGTGCCCATGCTCGTTCCGTTCAGTTCTCGTCGGCCGCGGGGCCGAAGCGCTGCGAAAATCGCGGCGGCCTTCGTCCACTATCGGCATGAAACCGGTCCAAATCCGCAGCAAGTCGGTCCAACAACATCGGTCCGATAATCGCCTGTTCGATCATCGAGCGGACCAGAAACGTCTGACGCGCCTGGCGGACGATTCTCAGTCGCTCCGCGACGGCAACCCAATCATTCATGCTCGCTCCTTGGCGATCCTCGCCTACTTAAGCCAGTTATCGGAACCCGCCGCAGGATTCCATGAGTGAATGCCTTCAAATGTACGGGGGATGTGTGGGGTGATTCGACGGAGGGCCGGCGATGGGTATAGTCCCCCCATGCGAAACGACGGCAGAACCGCGGACCAACTCCGCCCCGTGAAAATCACCCGGGGCTTCACACAGACGCCCGCCGGCTCGGTCCTCTGGGAACAGGGCAAGACCGTGTTGCTCTGCACCGCATCGGTCAGCAAGGACGTGCCGCCCTGGTTTCGCGAAGACAAGCCCGGCGGATGGGTGACGGCCGAGTACGTCATGCTCCCCGGCTCCACGCCCCAGCGCAAAGCATGGCCCAAGATCGGCCACACCGATTCCCGCGGCACCGAGATTCAGCGCCTCATCGGCCGGGCATTGCGCGCCGTGGTGGACGTCTCAAAGATCGGCCCGCACACCATCGCACTTGATTGCCAAGTGCTGCAAGCGGACGGCGGCACCCGTACCGCCGCCATTTGCGGGGCGTACGTGGCCCTTGTCGATGCGATCCAAAAGCTGCCCAAAGAATTGCCCGGCGCGCTGCCCCCCGGCCCCGCGGTTCCCGCGCGCTACGATCCGAAGTTTTACGACCCCGCCCACGCGCTGATCGACCAACTCGCCGCGGTAAGCGTGGGCGTGGTCGATGGCGAAGTCCGTCTCGACCTCGATTATCATGACGATTCCCGTGCCAACGTGGATCTCAACGTGGCCTACACCGGCGGCGGAAAGTTCGTCGAGGTCCAAGGCTCGGCGGAGAACGGCGCGGGGTTCGACCGCTTGCAGATGGACCAGATGCTCGACGCCGCGGTCCGCGGGTGCGAGCAACTGATGGACCTTCAGCGCCAGGCGCTCGAGGCGAAGCCGCGCTAAGAGCGCGGTTTCACAATTCATCGTTGCACGGGCGATCGCTTTGCAATTGGTCCGGACCCGGACTTGAGTCCAAACTCCATGCTTTTCCCCGGCGTAGTGGTTAGAATGGCCCCGCCAGCATTGAGGAGACACCGATGAAAATCCCAGTCGTACTTTTCGCGCTTGCCGCAGGGTTGGGAGTTGTGTCGTGTGGCGGTACCAACCCGCCACCGCCCGGCGCGACGCAGCCTGTCGCGTTAAATACCAATGCGCCGGGGCGGACGGAGCCCTCGACGGCCTCACCCGCCCCTCGCCCGCAGTCGCCGGCCGCGGCCGCGGATGATGTGCCGCCGCCTGATGCCCACTACATGCTCTCGTGTGCCGCGATCAAAGGCGCCGGCCACGTGCAGCAGGCGATGGCGATCAAGGAAAAGCTGATCCACGAAACGCACATGCCTGCCTGGCACATCGTTCACTCGGAACAGCAGAGCATCCTCTGCTACGGCTATTACCGCGAGTACCGCGATGAAAAGCGCGAGCCGAAGGAGGTCGCCCGGGCTCGGGCAGATCAGCACCGGCTTACCGATCTCATCGACGGGGTGGGCAACCGGTATTTCACCCAATGCGTTTTCGTGCCAATCAACGAAGCCGACCCGGATGCACCTTCCCAATGGGATTTGGCGCGCACGCCCCCGGATGCGTTCTGGTCCGTTCAAATCGGGGCATACCAGGGAAGCCCGGAGCGGAAGCAGGCGGCGGTTGATGAGGTGCGCGGGCTGCGGGCGAAAAACATCGAGGCGTATTACTACCACGGCGATACGATCAGTTCCGTCTGCGTCGGCAAGTGGTCGCGCTCGGCGGTGCAGCAGCAGGGCGCGGGCGTGAACGCCGCGGGCCAGGTGCGCGACGACGCCCACAGCGACGACCCCAATCGCTCCGTCGTCGTCCTCCCGGACATCCTTCCGCCCAAAGTCGCGGACGACATCGCCCGACGTGCAAACGACAATGGCAACCGCGTGCAGGTCCAGCAGCAGAAGATTGAAATCCTCGACGAGAACCTCCTGAAGACTTTCCGTGAGTACCCGTACCACTTCGTCAATGGCGAGTATCACTACCGAACGGTGAAGGGCGAAAAGGTGTGGGATCCGTCGCTGCTGGTGCAAATCCCGCATGCGCCGGGCGTCGGCCAGCCCGGCGGCGCGGTGGACGACATCGCAAGAAACGCGGCCGAACCCAACGACAACGGCGCCGATCAGGCCGTAAATGATCTCGTCGGCGGACATCAGGAGAAGCCGGCGTTCGGGACGCTTCATTCGATCGACGAACAGCCGCGGGGCAAGCAATAGTGGACGTGCTTATCGCCACCGGGAATGCCGGCAAAGTGAAGGAGTTCCGCGCGATGCTGGGCTCCGATCGGTTTGTCTGGCATGACCTGTCTGAATTCCCCTCCCTCCTCCCGGTCCCCGAGACCGGGGAGACTTTTCATGACAACGCCTGCCTGAAGGCCGCGGGGTACGCGAAGCAAACGGCCATGTGGGCACTCGCCGATGACAGCGGCCTGGAGGTGGACGCACTGGGCCAGAAGCCCGGCGTACACAGCGCCCGATGGGCGCAACTCAGCGGCACCGGCTCGGGCGATGCCGACAACAACGCCACCCTGCTGAAACAGCTCGAAGCCGTGCCGGATCAGCGGCGGACGGCGCGGTTCGTCTGCGTGCTGGCCCTTTCCGACCCCGGCGGGAATATCGTCCTGACGGCCCGCGACACCGTCGAGGGCCGCATCCTCCACGCCCCCCGCGGCAACAACGGTTTCGGCTACGACCCGCTCTTCCTCATCGATGCGCTCGGCCAAACCACCGCAGAGTTACCGCCCGAAAAAAAGAACGAAATCAGTCACCGCGGAAAGGCGCTCCGCCGGCTAAGGGAGATGATGGACGGGGCTATATCGTCAGCATTCAGCACTCGGCAACCTTTACTCTGAATTTTGCACTCTGCATTCTGCACTCTTCACTTCCTCCCCTATGCTTCCCACCGGTTTTTGACGATGATACGTCCAACGGGGGCCAGGGAGCCGAGCGGCATGAGTCGAATACTGGTCGCCGTCAGCAGCCCGTGGGCGGCGCAGAAAGTCGTCGATCCCGTCGCGGACCTCGCCAAGCGGCTTGGCGCGGAGGTTCTCGTCGTACACGTCTCCCGCCCCAGCGGCGGACAGATGCGCGAGCAGGAACAAGCCAATGGCGAAGCCGCCATCCACCTCCTTCGCGAAAAGCTCCAGGAACGCGGCCTCAACGTGCAGGAACTGCTCATGTTCAGCGACGACATCGCCCGCGCCGTCATCAACACGGCCGTCGAGCGCGACGTTACGCTGATCGTCCTCGGACTCACCGGCAAGAACGTCTTCGCGCGGCTTTTAGCTGGGAATGTGCCGGTGGAACTCATCCGGCAGACAAAAATCCCGGTCCTCATCCTTCCGCCGGATTGGAGCAAGACGGTTTAGGGATTTGCGATTGGAAACGGGACGGCAGATTGGAGATTCGAGATTAGGGGACTCCGTTGAGTGAAGAACAACGACCGCCCGCCGACCCGCTTTCGGAAGATTCCACACCGCTCGATCACATCGTTGATGATTCGGAGCAGCGCGCCGAATGCCGCGAATGGATTCACCGGGAATTCTCCGAGGGCCGCGGGGCGGACGATATTCTTGCCGAACTCATCGGCAACGGCTGGCCGACCGAGGACGCCGAAACGATGGTGGAAGAGGGGAGACGAGCGACACGGCATCTTCGCGGCGTCGTCACCCGGGATGAAGTCGCCCGCGCCGCCGAGAGTCGGTATCGCACGTCCATGAACATCGCCCCCAAGATGGCGACGTTCGGATTGCTGTGGGTGGGCATTCATTTTCTTGCAAACCTGCCGTCGACGCTCCGCGCGCTAAGACGCCGGCCTCCGCGCGACCCCGACGAACGCCGGGACTGACAGCGCACCCTCCCGCCTCGCCTATTCGAGATAGGTATAGCCTTCCAGCCCGTTCTCGTAGAACTTCAGCAGCACCCGCGACTCGTCAATGTTCAGCTTGCCTTCGCGCACCGCGCGCTCGACGCGCTTGCGCATCGTGCGCTTCAAATCATCCGCGGAGAACTGCACGTACTGAAGCACCTCGCGGACCGTGTCGCCTTCCACCACCTCGTCGATCGACGGGCGGCCGTTTTCGTCCATGCTTACGTGGACGGCGTTCGTGTCGCCCAGCAGGTTGTGCAGGTCGCCCAGGATCTCCTGGTACGCGCCCACGAGGAACGCGGCAATGAAATAGTCGCCGCCGTTGTATTCGTGAAGCTCGAGCACCGGCTTCACATCCCGCCGGTCGATGAAACGGTCGATCTTGCCGTCCGAGTCGCAGGTGATGTCCGCCAGCACGCCGCGGCAAGTGGGCTCCTGATTGAGCTCGTGGATCGGCATGATCGGGAAAAGCTGGTCGATCGCCCAACTGTCGGGGATCGACTGGAAAATCGACATGTTGCAGAAATACGTGTCCGAGAGCATCGCCTCCAGGCCGGCGAACTCATCGGGCACGTAGTCCATTTTTCGAATGATCCGCAGCACCTTCGAGCAGATGCCGAAGAACAGCTTTTCGGCCAGACTGCGGTGTTCGAGCGAGCAGTACCCGAGGTTGAACAGGCTCAGCACCGATTCCTTCGCGAGCTGGGCGTCGTGGTAATACTCCATGAAGTTGGAGTCGTTCACGTCCTTGTAGCTTTCGAAAAGGGTAACCACTGGCGCGGGCACGCTCGGGCGCTCGGCGGGGTTTATGGTCGAGGGGATTTCGAAACGGTCGAACCCGCTCCAGCCTAGCACATTGAACACCAGCACGCTGTGGTATGCCACCATCGCCCGGCCTGACTCGCTGATGATGGTCGGATGATCGACATTTTTCTGGTCGCAGATTTCCTTGACGTGGAAAATCACGTCATTGGCATATTCCTGCAGGCCGTAGTTGATGCTGGAGCCGAAATCGGTACGGGAGCCGTCGTAATCGACGCCCAGGCCGCCGCCGATGTCGATGTATTTGAGCCCGGCGCCAAGCCGCTGCATTTCGGTGTAGACGCGGACGAGTTCGATGATCGCGTTCTTGATGTTGCGAATGTTGTTAATCTGGCTGCCCAGGTGGAAGTGCAGCAGGTTCATGCAGTCGCCCATGCCGTTCTGGCGGAGGTATTCGAGGGCGTCCACGACTTCATTGATAAACAATCCGAACTTGGAGCGCACGCCGCCCGATTGTTCCCACCGCCCCGCGCCCTTGGCCGACAGCTTCACGCGCACGCCGATCGATGGCTTGACGTTATGGAGCTTGGAATACTTTACGATCAGCTCGAGCTCGCTGAACTTCTCGACGACGGGAATGATGTTCTTGCCGATCTTGGTGGCGAGGATGACCGCTTCGATGAACTCGTCGTCCTTGAAGCCGTTGCAGATGATGGGGGTCTGGTCGTCTTCGACGAGCGCCATCACGGCCAGCAATTCCGGCTTGGAGCCCGCCTCGAGCCCGAAGTTATAGGGCTTGCCGAACTCCAGGATTTCCTCGACCACGTGACGCTGCTGATTCACCTTGATCGGGTACACGCAGCGGTATTCGCCCTTGTAGTCGAACTCCTTGATGGCGTTCGTGAACGCCGCGTGGAGCCGGCCGACGCGATCCTTCAGGATATCGGTGAACCGGATCAGCATGGGGAGCTGGATGTCGCGTTCCCGCAATTCGTCTACGAGCTTCTTGAGGTCGATGGATTGATCAGGGTCGTGGGTGGGATGGACGGCGACGTGCCCCTCGGGATTCACGGAAAAGTATCCCTGCCCCCAGTTTTTCACGCCGTAGAGCCGCTCGGAGTCGAGCGCCGACCACGCCTTGGCCGGCACCACCGACGTGCCGGCCCCGCCGTTGCCGTTCGCGTTGCCGTTCCCGTTGGGGGCGTGGCCATTTCCGTTGCCGTTCGTGGCGGGCCGGCCGGCCGATTCGGCCCGTGATTCAATCTTCTGATCAAGCGATGTATGCATCCGTTTCCCTTAGCTTCCGCGCCCTGAAATTCTGCTCACTGTATATCGTATCGGCAATCGCTCAAAGTCAACGAAAGAGTCGATGTTTTCATCAGGCAAATTTAATGCCCGGGCGTTGCCAACCTTCTCGCGTTTCTCAAATCTCCTACCACCGCGGCTGTTGCTGCGTCAGACAATGGATAGCTCCGAGGCCCCAAATTAACTCCACGCAATCCACGCCGATCACCTGATGCTCCGGCAGATGCCCCTGAAGCGTCTCAATCGCCCGCCGATCCGCCTTTTTGTTGCGATAGGTGGGCACCAGCAGTGCGCCGTTGATGAAATAGAAGTTGACGTACGTCGCCGGGAGACGCTGCCCGTCGTGCTCGACCGTGCCGGGCATGGGGATCTCGACGATCTGGAACGGCCGCCCGTCCTGGTCGCGCAGCAAGTCCAAACGTCGGCGGTTGTCTTTCAGGATCTTGTAATTTTCATCCTTCGGATCGTCTTCCACCGCCGTGACGATGGTCGTGGGGTTGATGAACCGGGCGAGGTCATCCACGTGCCCATCCGTGTCATCCCCCTCGATCCCTTCGCCCAGCCAGGCCACGTGCTTTTGGCCGTAGTAATCCTTCAGGTACTGCTCGACCTGCTTTTTCGAAAGCTTCGGGTTGCGATTTTTGTTAAGAAGGCACGAAGTCGTGGTCAGCACGGTTCCCGCGCCGTTGAAGTCCACCGCACCCCCTTCCATCACGATCCCCGGATAGAACACCGGCAGGCCGAGCTCTTCGGCGATCCGCGTCGGCACCGCGTCGTCGTCATCGTAAGGCGGATACTTTCCGCCCCAGGCGTTGAAGCCCCAATCGACGATCGCCGCCTCCCGCTTCCCCGCCCGGCCCTTGCGCAGCACGAACGCGGGCCCATGGTCGCGGCACCAGCTCTCGTTGGTCTTGATGTGGTGAAAAAAGATGTTCTTCAACGGGCAGCCATGCCCGGCGAGCTGCTCGCGGACGATCCGCTCGTAGTTCCCGTTTGGAACGTTGATCTCCACCCGCTCTCGCGGCGCGATCTCCCGCATGATCCGCGCAAGGTTTTCGGGCACCGAGTGGTACTTGTCCGGAAACGAAATCCCCTCCGGCCGCGGCCACGAAAACCAGGTCGCGCGATGCGGATGCCATTCCGGAGGAAACGAATAGCCGAGGGCGGCCGGGGACTTGTCGAGGACTTTTAGTTTTGCCATGCCTGTTTCTACCGCGAGTTCTTTTTCGGGAGGCCGAACATACGTCGGACTTCCGCTATTGGAATAACCCGCCCCTCGACGAGGTCTAGCTCTGCAGCCTCCATATCGTCCACAGACACAGACAGCATTGCCCGCGTTCTGCCGTAGACGTCTTGGAATGCCTCATAGCCCACAGCAGACTTTACTTTCGCCGGCATCGGCCTGATCCGTTCCATAAGACCCTCGGCATACCGGGCCCAATTTTCATGGAGCCCGCGTATCAACTCGGCCATCGGGCGGTTGAAAATTGGTCGGTGAGTCGGAATTACAATTTCGTCCAGCCGATCGATTTCTTCGATGTGCGCTACGCAGGACCGAATAAATTCCTTGAGAATCTCCTGAGAGCGGCCGAGGTCTGGTGCGGATGCAAGCATCACGTCCAATAGAGACAGTTCTATCATTTCACACGCCCTTTTACCGAACGCTCCCCGTGGTCGAATCCACAAACCTCTTGGTCAAATCCCCATACGCGTCGATCCGCCGGTCCCGCAGGAACGGCCAGTGCGTGCGGCTGAATTCCACCTTCTCCAAATCGCACGGCACCACCAGCACTTGCTCCTCCCCGCTCGACGCCTTCTTAACAATTTGCCCGTTGGGCGAGGCGATAAACGACTGGCCCCAGAATTCGATGCCGTCGTCGTTCACGGGCTTGCCGTTGGCGTCGAGGATTTTTTCCAGGCCGGTGCGGTTGGGGGCGCAGACGTAGCAGCCGTTGGCGACGGCGTGCGAGCGTTGGATCAGCTCCCAACTATCGTGCTGGGCGTGGCCGTACTCGGCCTTCTCGGCCGGGTGCCAGCCGATGGCGGTGGGATAGAAGAGGATTTCTGCGCCCTGTAACGCCGTGAGGCGCGCCCCTTCGGGATACCACTGGTCCCAGCAGATCAGCACGCCGATCTTGCCGTAGGTGGTGTCCCAGGCGCGGAAGCCGGTGTCGCCGGGGGTGAAGTAGAACTTCTCGTAGAAAAGAGGGTCGTCAGGGATGTGCATCTTGCGGTAGATGCCCTTGATCGAGCCGTCCGTTTCGATGATGACCGCGGTGTTGTGGTACAAGCCCGCCGCCCGTTTCTCGAAGAGGCTGGCGACGATCACCGCCTTGTGCTTCCTGGCCAGCTTCCCCAGCACATCGGTACTCGGGCCGGGGATGGTCTCGGCGAGCTTGAAGAAGCGGTGGTCTTCGATCTGGCAGAAATACTGCGAGCGAAACAATTCCTGCGTGCAAAGGATCTGCCCGCCCTGTTTGGCCGCCTGCTCGAGCAGGCGGACCTGACGGTCAAGGTTTTCGCGCGGATCGGGCGTGCAGGCCATCTGCGTGATGCCGACGTTCACGACGCGGCCGCGGTTGCCATTGCGGCCCGATCGGGCGGGACGGACGGCGGTCTTTCTGGTCAAATTCTTCATTGCATAAAAGAGACGATGGACATCGGGTCATGTTCGTCACGACGACTCGCGTTGCATAAGTATTGCGATCAATACGGTGTGTGGCAAATGAGAGCAGGAAGGCGCAGAACAGGGGAAGGACTATTTCAGAGAAGCACTATCTCATAGCGCGACCAGCCCGCCGATCACGCGGTCCGCGAACGGACTGCCGCGGCCGGTGGAAGCGCCGCCGCCGGTGATCGGGTGGAAATCCGAATCCGGGAGACTCGCGAGCCCCGGCAACGTTTGGGACTGCCCGTCGAGCGAATGTTTCCCGGCGAGCGCCCTCCCCTGGTCCGCCACCGCGATCAATGCCGCCCACTGCGGCGCGCCGGCGCTCGTGCCCGTCCCGGCCTGCCAGCCTTGCGTCCCCTGGAACGGCGTGCTGTCGTACATCGCGAAGCCGGGATTGGGGTCGGCGTCATAGGCGACCGTGGCCGTGCCCGCGCTTTGCGGCAAAAGCGTCTCGCCCGCGTAGTTGCCGTTGGCGTCGAGCGAGAGCGTTGTGCCGCCGACGGATACGATAGGCACGGACGCGTCCGGCCACGCCGTCGCCAGCCCGTTGTCCCCCCCCGCTTCCACGAACGTCACGCCGTCGCCCTTCTTGAACCCGCCCACGTGCTTTGGCGGAGTGGTAATCGCCGGGGCATACAGCGATGCCGGCGGCGCGGAAGTCATGTCCCAGCCCCAGCTCATTGAGACGACCGTGACGCCCGTCTTCTTCCGCGCGTAGTTCACCGCCGCGAACAAGTCGGCCTGGCTGTCGGACTTTGCCTCGACAAGCAGAATATGAGCCGCGGGCGCCATGGCATGGGCCCATTCCACATCGAGGGACGTTTCCTGCGCCCAGCTCCCGTCCACGGTCGGCTTGCCTTGGGGGAAGGCGACGCTCAGGGCAAAATTGCCCTTTCCGTCGCGGTTGGAAATTCCGAAGGTATTGTCGAATACCCGCAGGTCCGCGGTGATGGTGGGCGCGCGGAATGGGTTCACGATGGCGATCGTCTGACCTTTGCCGTTGCCGACGATCGTTTTACCCTTGACGGAATAGGTGACCTGATCGAACCCGTAGGCGTGACGCACCTGCTGCGGCGTCAGGCCGACGGGCGTCAGATTCGCCGTGGTTGAAGACAACAGCCGACGCGGCTCAAGCCCTTCGACTGTAACGACGCGCTGCGGATGGCCCATAATTATGAATCTCGTTCACTCTTCGAGGCGGTCTATCATACCCCCGCCGACGGCCCGGCGTCCCGCCCGCTGCAAAAATAATGACGGGGCGTCGCGACGCAATGCCCGTATCTGCGATAAACGCAATGAAGGCAGGTGAAATGTCGCAAGTGGGGTCGTAAATCCCGGCCGGGGTTATCGTGCGAAGGCGGTTTTCAGGCGGGTGATATACGTCTCGTTCAGACGATTCTTCTGTTCCTCGATCCAAGCCGGGTCGGCCCCTGCCGCGTTGATCGTGAAGGTGATGGCGTCCCCATTCTGCGCCACGGAGACCGTGCAATGCCGCCTAACTGGAGGCGCGCCATCCGAACTAGGCGTTTCGATGCCGCCGATAGCGCGGACCCACTCGGCAACCACCTCGTTCGCCACCTCCAGCATCCTCTCCTCGATAAACGTCATAGACGGTATTTCGGACATTCTGCACCCCCCCATTTGTGCCGAACTGCAAAATTGTCCCACGTCCGATATTGTCCTGACTGTCCTGCCCTTTCGAGGATAACTGAACGATTTACGACGGAGGTTTCCGCGAATAGAGTGATGGCGTACCAAAAACAACCAGGGTGACAGCGTTGACCACTTCCACCGCCTCATCGCAATACGATCTGCCGGACTGGGACCGCCTAACCGACGAGGTGGTCTGCCCGTTGTGCGATTACAACTTGCGCGGGCTCACCGAGCCACGGTGCCCCGAGTGCGGCTACCAATTCCTCTGGCCCAATCTGCTTGACCCCAACCGCCGCGAGCACAGCTACCTCTTCGAGCACTATCGAACCCACAAATTCCGCTCGTTTTGGCGGACCGCCCTGCATGGCCTGCGGCCAATACGATTTTGGAAAAAAGTTCGCCCCGAGCAACGTTCCGAACCGCGCCGCCTGTTGTTCTACTGGGCCGTCGCGGCGTTCGTCGGGCTCGCAGGAATCGCCGGCAATTTCGGTCTGCTCGAAATCCAGTCGTGTCTAATAAGCGGCCGCACCCTCGGGTGGTCCGACTATCCCATGGAAATTGTCGCCCCGTTAATTGTCGAGGCGGCGGTCATGCTAGCGTGGCCGTGGCTAACATTCTTGTCGCTGATGATCTTTCAGGTGTCGATGGGACGGGCGAAAATTAAGCCGCAACATGTCCGACGCTGCATCTTGTACAGCTACGACGTAACGCTCTGGTGCGGTATCCTGCTGCTGCTCGTGAATATAACCCTCGGCGGAATCGCAACAGCCCGCGGCACGGCAATCGTGGACATGGAGGATGTCCTCTATCTCGGGCTCATGCTGTGGCTGGCGGCGCTGCTGCTGTTCATTTTCCGCCTTCATGTCGCGTATTCGAATTACCTTCGCTTCCGCCATGTTGCCGCAACGATTCTCTCCACGCAGCTCATCGTGTTGCTGTTCATGCTCGCGGTAGCCTCCATCCGAATCTGGATGTGATCCATCCGCTCGTGCGTTCGACTTGGGCGGCGGGCAGACCTGCTATCCCATGACCGGGCGCGCCCCGATGTCATCGTGCCTACTTGCCCATGAGGTTCTTCACGATGAACCGCTCAAGCCCCTCATAATCGCGGGCCTCGACGTACCCTTTCCATGCCGCGCGGTCGATCGAGTGGGCGAGGTCCACGAGGTCCAGGAAAATTTCCTTCGAGTGCTTGAGGTGCAGAAAGGCCTTCTCGGCCGGCTGCGTGCGCATGGCCTTTACGTCGAGGCCGACGACCGAGCCGTCCTTGCCATAGCCGTGACGGACCAGCACATCCACCTGGTTAAACGCCCGGCGGAGGTCGACCGCGCCGAACGTCTTGTCCTGGTCGTATTTCAGCCCATTCTGATCATTGAGGTGAACGCCCCACAGTTTCTGATGGAACAGGGCGTAGGCGAATTCGTCGCTCGGATCGAGCCCGGCCAAAATCGCGTGGGCTGACTCGATCAACACGCCTACGCGCTTGGGGTCGCGGCTCTTGTAGGCCAGGGCCAGGAAATGGCCCGTGGTCGGCAGATACATCAAATCCATCGGCTCGTTGGGCTTCATTTCGCCCAAGATGCGGATGTTCTTGTCGTATTCGAGCATCGTGTCCACGAATTCCAGCATCCGCTCGAAGCTGGTGACGGCGTCCTTGCTCTCGCGGACGTACGTGCCCTCGCGGGCCGGCCACCAGACGAAACGCTCGCTGCCGAGAACGCGCCCGACGTCGATCGCGCGCTTGCCGCGTTCGATGGCCCATTTTCGGTCGGCGGCGCTGTTACTGGTGACGGGGCCGTCCACGCCGTGCGCGTGCTCCCAGTGCCGCGGGGCGAAGATTTCGGCCTTCAGGCCGTGGTCGTCCAGCAGCTTCTTGACCTCCTTCGCCTTCTTCTCCCGCTCGACTGCCGAGAATTCATCGGGCACGGCGTCGTCGTCGTGGAACTGCACGTAGTCGAACCCAAGCTCCTTGAACGTCTTCAGCTTCTCCAGGAACGATCGCTCGGGCCGCACGGTGGGGCCAAAGGGATCGGCCCCAGAGTGGAGGTTCCACGGGCCGGTTGAAAATTTGAAGTCTTTCTTCGTGCTCCACTGCTGCGATGACGTCGATTGCGACATAGGTCATTCCCTGGTAGCAAAAATAAATCCGGGCGCAATCCGCTACGACGCCCGCGTGGGCGAATACTGTATGGTGCGAGCCCTGCCGTTGCCAGCGCCGGCTTGTGATGGGCCGCGTGGGTGGTACAAAAGGGCGTCGAAAGGAATTCCCCAAGCGCCATGCCCGGAAAATTGGTCGTTCAAAACCTGATCAAACGCTACGGCGATTTCGATGCCGTCCGCGGCGTCAGCTTCGAAGTCGCCGAGGGGGAGATCTTCGGCCTCCTCGGCCCCAACGGCGCGGGCAAGACGTCCACGCTCGAGTGCGTGGTCGGCCTCCGCCGACCCGACGGCGGATCGATCCAGCTATGCGGGATCGACGCCATCGCACGCCCCGCGGAGGTGAAGCATCGCATCGGCGTCGCGCTGCAGTCCACGTCCCTCCAGGACAAGATCACGCCGCGGGAGGCGCTGGCGCTGTTCAGCTCTTTCTACCCAAGGCGGGCCGGCGTCGAGCAACTGATCCAGCGCTTCGCGCTGGAAGAGAAGGCCGATTCCTCCTTCGACTCTCTATCCGGCGGGCAGCGCCAGCGCCTCGCGCTGGCTCTCGCCTTCGTCAACGAGCCGGAGGTGCTGTTCCTCGACGAACCGACGACCGGCCTCGACCCGCAATCCCGCCGGGATTTGCACGCTTCGATCCTGGACATGCGCCGCGAGGGACGCACGGTCCTCCTGACGACCCATTACATCGAGGAAGCGCACTCCCTGTGCGACCGTGTCGCGATCGTGGACCGTGGCAAGGTGATTGCGATCGGCAAGCCCGATGAGCTGATCGCCAACGCCGCGGCATTGCCGCGAATCGTCGTGCGGGCGGCCTCCCCCCTCGATTCCGCCGGTCTCTCCGCCCTTCCGGGCGTGCGGCAGGTGGAATCCAACAACGGCCAGGCGCAAATCAAGTCCGGCAACGTCAGCCGGACCGTTATCGAATTGGTGCGAATGCTCGAAGCCTCCGGCAACGAGTTGCTCGATCTGCAAATTACACGACCGTCGTTGGAAGACGTGTTCATCGAATTAACCGGGAGCAGCCTCCGGGAGTGAGACGAGAGCGCGTAAATGTTCCGCATGCAGCCCCAGAGGGGCGTAAGAGTTTAGCCCATGGCGCGAGCCATGGGGAAACCACCGCCCGAAGCGCACAGCCCCGGAGGCCCGGAGGGGCGTAAGAAGTGTGGGACGTCGGTGTACGATCGTCGCGCGTGCCTCGGAACGGAGCTTCGGGCCGACCGGGGGCCGGCACGGCTTGGCTCCGAACATTGTTCCGTTGGGCACACGGCCTTCAAACATTTGTAGCCGACTGCGCCTCGGACGCTTCTTACGCCCCTCCGGGGCTGATTGCTTTTCGCTGATCTTTTCCCATGGCTTGCGCCATGGGCTAAGGTCTTTCGCCCCTCCGGGGCTGAATAACTGAAAACTAAACGGTTCCCATGAACGGCTTACTCCACCATCTCCTCCTCACCCTCAAGCTGAACTTCCGCAGCAAGCAGGCGATCGTCTACGGCTACGTCGTCCCGATCTTTTTTCTCTTCGCCTTCGGCAGTGTCTTCCGTAGCGGAAATCCGCCGCTCGTGCGGGAGATGGGGCAGTTGCTGACGATCACCGTGCTGGGCGGCGCGTGCTTTGGCATGCCCACCGCCATGGTCGCGGAGCGCGAACGCGGCGTGTGGCGGCGCTACCGCCTGCTCCCCGCCGCCATCGGCGGCATTCTGCTCAGCTCCATGGTCGGGCGCTTCGTCATCGTGCTGACCGCGGGCATCATGCAGATTTTCCTGGCGCACTGGATTTACCATACGACGTTCCCGACACATCCCGTCGGGATGCTCGTCGCCTTCACCTTCGTCGCATTTTCATTCCTCGGGCTCGGGTTAGTGATCGCGATGCTGGCGAACACCGTCCCTGCAGTACAGGCGCTGGGGCAGGCCGTCTTCCTCCCGATGATCATGATCGGCGGCGTGGGCGTGCCGCTCTACCGCCTTCCGCCCTGGGCTCAGCACGTCGCCGGGTTCTTTCCAGGCCGCTATGCTGTCGAGGCGCTAGACGCCTGCCAGCACGGGGCGGGGCTCGCCGCCGCCCATTTTGGACTGTTCGCGCTCACCGTCATCGGTCTCGCTTCCTGCCTGGCCGGCGGCAAGCTTTTCCGATGGGATGTCGGGCAAAAACTCTCCGCGCCCGCCAAGGGATGGGTCGCTCTCGCCCTCGTGGCATGGGCGGCGGTGGGTGTTGCCGCCGAGCAAACCGGCCGCTTGAAGCCATTGACGGAGGGAAGCGCAAGCAGTCTGCTCAACACCCTTGTCCCCGGGCCCACGACGCATCCCGAAACGCCCGCCGTGGCCGTCGCCCCGCCGAGTTCTGCCCCGGCCACGCATCCCGCCGTCGCCATCGCCCCCAAGCCGGCCGAGTTTTGGGACAAGGTGACGGACGCGCAGATTCAGTCCATCACCTACGACGACGTTCCCGATGATAACGGCACCGTGATCCCGCTCGCCGCGGACCTGAGCCGGCTTGACGATGAGGGAAAGAAGCGGATGGACACGCTGCAGGAGGCGCTGGCCGATTGGAAGCCGGGGCAGGTGGCCGACATCGGCCAGCGCGTCCGCAATCTGCTGGCCGTCTGCGCCGTGGCGGATGTGATTCAAGACCCGCAGGAGGGGGAGATTCCCTACATCGTCTTCGAGAGGCTCAAGGGCGACATCCAAAAGGACCAGCTCATGAAGGCCGTCGCATGGGTCATTCTCAAGCCCGGCGAAGGCACCGTCCCGGTGTCCATTAAGGAGCTGGGCGTGGAGGGCGAGGTTCCCGAAGAAACCGTGCGCGAGCGCGTCACTCTCTATGGAAAGAAGTTGCTGTTCCGCCTGCTGGGAAAATTGCCCGCGCGCAACTGAGTCTGCGGGAAATGCGGCCTCCACGCCACTTCAAACTGACCCGCCACCCACGCTTCAAGTCATCTTCATTATCTTCATGCAGGTTCAGGCACGGCATCCGATTCGGGCAAGTGCCGTTTAATCCGTTCACGCAGCTCCGGCCAGCGCATTCCCTTCAGAATATAATCCGCCACTCCCAAGCGTCGCGCTTCCTCCCGAATGGCATCGTCGTCGAGAGCGGTGTAGAGGAGCACCGGCAGGCGGCTCCGTCGCGCGTCCGCTCGGATTATCCGAAGCGCTTCGAGGCCGTGAACCTTGGGCATCATCACGTCCAGCACGACCAGGTGCGGATCATGGCTGTCGAGAAACGAAATGAGCTCGCCGCCATCGGTCAGACCGTCGGCGCGGTGGCCGTCGAGCCGTAGGAGCGTGATCAGCGCCCGCCGCGTGATGTGATTGTCGTCCACTACGAGAATAAACGACATGGCATCCTCTGCCGCTTGTATGAACGGAGAAGCTAGCGGCCCCGTGGAGTGTGGGGAACCCCATTTTTTCGGTCATGATCTCAGGAAATCCAGAACACCTGGGCCACGGGACAAAACGACTCCGCCGCTGTGGTAGCGGCGGAGTCGCCGGGAAAGGAAAAAGGCTGTTCGCGCGGGCATCTTTACCATTTGCCCTCGCGCGGAGCCATCAGGAGTTTCTTCCCATCGCTTCAACCGTCATCGCGCCCGCCATGAGCCACCACCTGAGGCGCTCGCTCAAGATGAAGGCGCGGAAGCAACAGAAAAGGGACGGCCTGTGTGGGCCGTCCCTCTTATCTCAATCGTTCTTCGTGCAACGATGGGGCTTACTTGCTTTCACCGGACGAACCACCCGAGCCGCCCTGGATCTGGCCCGACGCGGGGACTGCATCGCCCGGGGCGATCACGCCAATCGTCACCGCCGTCTGCTGAATCTGCTGATAATGCTTCTGGAGCGTCGGCAGTTGCTGCTGCGCGAACTGCTTCACCGGCGCCGCCTGGGCAATGCGCGCCTCAGCCTCGAACGCCGCGACGTCCCGCGCGTGGCAGGCATTCAGCCAGGCGATGTAACGCTGGTCGAACTGGTCGGCCGGGAGCGAGGTGTACAACTTGGACAGCTCGCTTTGCTCGTGCATCGGCTCGGCCTGTGGGATTTGCACGCCGACCTGCTGGGCGACCTGCTGGATTTGCTGTTGCATCTGCTGATGGTCCTGCACGATGCGCTGGGCGATCTGTTTGACCTGGGCGTTCTGCGATTTCTGGGCGGCGGTGTCGCTTACCCGCGATTCGATCCTGTTTTCCAGCGCCTTGCGGAGAATGAACAGCTTGTCGGGCGCGGTCGGCCCACCCTGCTGGATAATCTGCTTCATCTGTTGATGCCATTCCTTCATGGCCGCATGCATCTGCTGATCATCCTGCTGGTCCGTTCCCTGGGCGCCTTGGGCCGGCTGCCCGCTCTGATCGGCCTGGGCGGCTGGCTGCTGTTGGTCGGTCTGGCCCGGCTGGTTCTGCGACCAGCAGAGGCTCCCGGCACCCAGCGCCAGTCCTGCCGCCATTGCCCCGAGAGAGGGTGCGCGCTTGGTCATGATCCGCTTCCTTTCTTGCGTCGGACGGGAGCATATCCCGCCGAGGCATCCATCGAGCCCCCGCCCGTGCCGACCTCGGCAACGGAATCATGCCGGGTGCTCGCAGGTCCGACCTTGCACTTGTGGCGGTCGAGCGTCCATGCAGGAAAACCCGTGCTAAGCCCCGGAGAAATGCCGTGTAGACGTCGCTTCGTGCCCAGAGCTGGCAATCTCAAGTGAAGTGCGAAGCAGCGAATCGGGGGCTCTGTCGCCCAGAGCAATAGCTCGATGTGAAAATAATTGCTTCTGAATTGCCTGAGCGGGGCGTGCGCATTGGAGCACTCGTGTTGCCACGCATCGCGGCACTCCCGGCCAAGCTGACGGGCCGCCGATCGACGCGGTATCGGGAAACCCGGAACCCGCCGCCACTCGCGATCTTCAAAGCGAGGTGATGAGCCCAACGGAACCGGCTGGTACAAACTTTGCGATCGGGTTGGTTGAACCAGTTGGAAAATTCCAGTCGCGACGCAATCCACGGAAGGAACACGCCCATGTCTCTTGGCACGGATCGCTTTGGCGGACAGTCCCCCTTTGCAACATACGACCCCCACCGCCGGCCCGGGCCGTCACTCCCCGTAACCCGATTGCAATGCCGCGGCTGCGGCTTCGAAACCCAGGACGGCCGGGGCGCCCCCTGCCGCTGCCCCAAGTGCGGTGGCAGAGCCTACGAACGCATCGCCATCCCAGGCAGCATGCTGGAACTCACAGAGCGCACGTAACGCCAAACACGACCGCCCAATGTGCCGCGCCTTACCCTCGCAAAGAGCTCATCCGCGGGCGTGCTCTTTCCTCGACTTCCATAGCCGCCAAACCAGGTAGGCGACGATCAAGAGGTTCAGTACGAGCACGACGATTTTCGACACCCTTACCCCGCGGACCAATTCGTAGATCTCCACCGGCAATAACAATGAGGTCGAGATCACCGTCAGGTATTCCGCCCACCGACGGCGAAGCAGCAGGCCGACCCCCTCGGTTGCAAACAACGTGGCGTAGAGCAGCGTTCCGATGGTGATCGCCTCCAGCCGCCGATCGCCCAAGCCCGCGATTCGCACGATCGTGGTGTCGAGCCACCCGTTCGCTGGGTCCACGCGGACGGCGTGCGCCCAGTGCCGCACGACCTCCGCCGAGTCGTGATGCAGAAGCTTGTGCGCCCCAACTGCCACCGTCACCAGCAGCGCGGCCTTCAACAACTTCGTCACAGCGACCAGCAGCAATACGGGGGAGGGTCGGTCCTTTTCCATCGGGGTATTCTAACACTCCAAACGCGACTTCGGCTCCATGGCTCTTGGCCGCGCGCGGATGATCCGGTAGTGTTGCGCCCGCCCCGCCGCCGGAAGCCGGATCGGCGGGCGACCACCAATCCCCTACAACTTCGAGGCAGTTCATGGACCTTCCGAAATTCAGCATGGGCATCGGCGACCGCTTTGCCCACCAGGGCAAGGCGCAACTCGCGGCGTTCGTAAAGGCCCGCGGCCTCGGCGTCGAGGTCGCCCCCGTCTGGAACAAATCCAACCGCGAGCACCTCATCGTCCACAGCGAGGCGGCCAGTGTCCGCGTCGAGGCGGATGCCGCAGTGAAGGCGCTCGGATGGAAGGGCGCGTATTTCGTGGATGCCGATCACATCGGAGTCACGACGGTCGACAACTTCATCGCGTCCAGCGACTTCTTCACGCTCGATGTCGCCGACTTCATCGCCAAGCCCGCGGCAGACGCGGACGTCCGTGCCTTCACCTCCGCCTATGGCAAATACGCCGGGTCGCTGAAGATCCCCGGCGTGACCGGCGCTCTGGACGTCTCGGCCGCACGGATCGAGGCGATCGCCCGCAAATATCTCTTCGCCGCCCAGGAGGCCGGCCGCATTTACCGTCATATCGAATCCGCCAAGGGAAACGGCAAATTCGTGACGGAGGTTTCGATGGACGAAACCGATCAGCCGCAAACGCCCGTCGAACTCTTTTTCATCCTCGCCGCCCTCGCGGAGCAGAAAATCCCCCTCCAGACCATCGCCCCGAAATTCACTGGCCGCTTCAATAAGGGCGTGGATTACGTCGGCGACGTCGCACGGTTCGAAATGGAATTCAACGACGATCTGGCCGTCATCGCCCACGCGATCAAGGAGTTCGGCCTGCCCGCGAATCTCAAGCTTTCCGTTCACTCCGGCAGCGATAAGTTCTCGATCTATGGCGCGATCCGCAAAGCCGTCCAAACCCGCGGCGCCGGCCTGCACGTGAAAACCGCCGGGACTACGTGGCTGGAAGAGCTGATCGGCCTCGCCTCCGCCGGCGGCGAAGGCCTGCAAATCGCCAAAGACGTCTACCGCCAGGCGATGGGCCGCTTCGACGAGTTGTGCGGCCCCTACGCCACGGTCATCGACATCAACAAATCCAAACTCCCCACACCCGAATCCGTGGAAGATTGGACCGGCGACCAATTCGCCGCCGCCCTGCGCCACGACCAGCGCAACCCGCGATACAACCCCAACGTCCGCCAATTGCTCCACGTCGGCTACAAAGTCGCCGCCCAAATGGGCGATCGATACACGAGCGCGTTGAAGAAGTACGAGCCCACCATCGCCGAGAACGTGACAAGGAACATATTCGACCGGCATTTGAAGCCGATGTTCATCGGCGCCTAGTGCAGCGGTTGAAGAGCCCACGAAGTCGCGAAGGCGCGAAGACAGCCGCGAAGGGAAATGCGGGACGGTCGCCACAGATGGACACAGATGAATACGGATGGGACGCGAGTTCCGTGGCATGGGCGGCCCGCCCATGTCTCCCGTTTGAATCCGATCATCAAAATCACAGAGGCCACAGAGACCACAAAGAGCACAGAGGGAAAATCCTAGAGACTTTGCAGTGAATGGATTCTCTCCTCTTCTGTGTGGCCTCTGTGGCCTTCGTGATTTGATTGTGAAATCTGAGCGGGGGGACATGGGCGGGCCGCCCATGCCACGGCAATCAATTCCCATCCGTTTTCATCTGTGTCCATCTGTGTTCATCTGTGGTGACACGCATTTCGCGTTTCCTCCCGCGACTTCGCGGTCTCTTCCGCGTCCGGGCTCCATCACCGACGGCGCAATTGAATCATACTCCCCGCGTCAGGAACCCGCCGTCGATGACGATGGTTTCGCCTGTCGTGTAGCTGGCTGAATCGCTGATGAGATAGATGGCCGCCCCTGCGATTTCGTCGGCGTCGCCGAAGCGGGCCATGGGGGTGTGTTGCTTGAGCCATGCGCCGCGGGCGGTGCCTTCGATGAGGGGGCGATTGAGGTCGGTGGGGAACACGCCGGGGGCGATGCCGTTCACACGGATGCCGTACTGCGCCCACTCGTTGGCCAGGCCGCGGGTAAGGCCCATGACGCCGCTCTTGGAGCAGGCGTAGGCGAGCACTTCCGACAGTGAGATGAACGAGTTGAGCGAGGCGATATTGACGATGCTCCCGCGGACGCCCTTCTTGTCGGGCGTCTGCTCCTTCATGACACGGCCCGCCGCCTGGGCGACGATAAAGTTGCCGACGAGGTTGACGCGGACGATCCGCTCGAACTCCGCGGGATCCATTTCGAGGGACGGGACTTTCTTGATGACTCCGGCCGCGTTGACGATCGCGTCGAGCCGGCCGTATTTCTTCACGACCATGTCGACGGCGTCGCGCACGCTGGCGGCGTCGCTAACGTCCAGCCGCACGGCGTCATTCCCTCCACCAAGTTCCTCTTTAATCGCGGCCACTTTTTCCGGATTAGTCGACCCCGCAACCGTCTTCGCTCCCGCCTGTGCAAACCCGAGCGCAATGGCCCGCCCAATACCACTGGTGCCGCCCGTCACGAGACAAACTTTTCCGCTAATGTCGAGGCCAGGGTGAATCATGAACATTTCCGTTCGAGAAGAGGTTCTGGTCGGCACCAAATCCGAATTCCGAATCCCGAAATCCGAATCAAATCCCAATGACGAAATCCGAAAGCAATGTAGGGTGGGTGTACTCGCCCACCGTTTCCTATTGCGTCAAATTCCTGAAGACGGTAGGCGAGTACACCCACCCTACATTTGGGACATTTTGTATGTCTTCGTGTCTTCGTGCCTTCGTGGTTAATTCCGGGTGTCAAGCGGCGTCGATTGTGCGCAGCGTTCCCCGGTCGAGTTTCACGCCCGCCTCGGTCGCAATTTGCTCGAACGCATCAATTTCCGCCGCGGTGAAGATCAAACCGCCGGCCTTTTCGCTTTGGGCGAAGGCGATTGCTTCCGGCTGCCCGGGAAGCATGCAGTTATCGTTGCCGTGGCCGAGGATGTCCTGGATCACGGCCTTGAGGTTTTCCGCCTGCCCGATGCCGCGGGCGAAATCGTCACAGCCCAGCGCCTCCGGGCGGATGCACTGGAAGAAGAAAGTCGGCGTATGCTTCTCGTCGTTTGGTCCCGTCCCCCAGCGGCTGCGTAATGTTGGCAAAGACCCGCCGATAAATGCGGCCATCAGCTCGTCGATCAGCGATAACCCATACCCCTTGTGTTGCCCGAACGGGAGAAGGGCGACCACTTTGTTCGGGTCGGTCGTCTCCTTGCCGTCCTTGTCGACGGCGCATCCCGGCGGAAGCATCTTCCCCTCGCGCACGAATTGCTGCACGCGGCCCATCGCCACGACGCTCGTGGCCCAGTCGATGCAGATGGGGAAACCGATGGCGTTGGTCGTCGGGAATCCCCACGAATGCGGGTTGGTGCCGAGCGTTGGATACTTTCCGCCAAACGGCACAACCTCCGCCAGGGCGGCGGTGCAGTTGGTATAGGCGATGTACCCCTTACTCGCTGCGTCGATCACATACCCGCCGCCCCAGAGATAGTGAAACGCGTTATCCACTGCGACCGCGCCAATGCCGTATTCGTCCGCCAGCCGCATGCACTCGTCCATCGCCTCCAGCGCCACCGCCTGCCCGAGCTTTCGATGCGCGTCCCACCGCGCAACGGCCTTAAACTTGCTGGGCAGCCTTTCGATCGTCGCCCCCGGCTTACATCCCCCCGCCTTCGAACCCAAATGCTCGTCGAGATGCAGCGCCTTGATCGCGTTGTGCGTCTTGATCCCGTGCCGCGCGGTAAGTTCAGAAAATAGAGCCGCGGCGTCAGACTCGTCGGCCATGTACCCGCGTTTGCGATACGCCGCGGAAACGATCGCGTTATGCACCTCGGCGGACATGACGTAGTTGGTTGTCGACATATTCTCTAGTTCTGTGGCATGGGCGGCTCGCCCATGGGTTGTAAATAAGACCTGGGCGGGCCGCCCATGCCTCGAAACAATTAAAACGGATTCGCCTGAATATAGTCCAGCTTCCCGTTCAAATAGTTCATCAGGTTGTTTACCGCGCGTAGGCCCTGGCGCTGCACGCTCTCGAACGTGCGGCTGCCGACGTGGGGCGTCACGATGATGTTGTCGATTTCCTGAAAGATATGCGGCGCCTTCATCGGCTCGATCGCCAGCACGTCCGTGCCGTAGCCGGTGAGCTTGCCCGATTTACACGCGTCGGCGACGTCCTGCTCGACGATGACTCCGCCGCGAGCGGTGTTGATGAGGATCGCGCCGTCCTTCATCAGCGCGATGCGATCCTTGTTAATGAACCCCCGCGTCTCGGGCGTGAGGTTCGTGTGCAGCGAGACGACGTCGGCGCGCTTCAGCACTTCCTCCCGCGTCGCCACGCGCTCCAGGTTGTGCTGCTTCGCAAAGTCGTCGTCCCAGTGATTGCCATGGCCAATGCACGTCATGCCAAAAGCGCCCGCACGCTTGACGACTTCCTTGCCGATGCGGCCAAGGCCGAGGATTCCCAGCGTCTTGCCGAACAATTCGCAGCCCGTCTGCCGCTTCCAGAGCCCGGCCCGCGTCGCACGGAGGTGAAATCCAAAATGCTTGGCCACCCCGATCATCAACCCAAACGCATGCTCGGCGACGGTCGTCTCATTCACCCCCGGGGTAAACAGCACGGGCACCCGTTTAGCCGTCGCATGTTTTACGTCGATGGAATCGAGCCCGATGCCGTACTTGGCAATTACCCGTAGCCGGGGCAGCCCGGTGTCGATGACTTTCGCGGTGATCTGGTCGTCGCCGTTGAGCAGTCCGTCGAAGCCGCCGTTGGATCGAAGGAGGTCGAGCACCTGCGCCTCGGAAAGCGGCCCGCGCGCGGTAACGACCTCGAAGCCGGATTGTTTAAGGACGTCATGATGACGGCCAGGGGTGTCCTGGAAACTGGTGGTGGTGAGGAGAATTTTCAGGTTGATTGTGGTTTGAGCTGGCCGCGGATTGAGATGCCCGCGGGTCCGCTCTTACTCCCTCTCCCTCGTACTCGGGGGAGAGGGCTGGGGTGAGGGGCCGAGCGTCGAGTTGCGCGCCTTCTCGCAGGCTTCAAGAATCGCAACCAGAACGCCCTCGAGATTCTCATGCACATCGACGTTCGAGAATCGAATCACCCGGTAGCCCAGTTTCCGAAAAATTTCCGTTCGCCTCGCGTCGGCGTCTTCATTGCCAACGTGCGATTCGCCGTCAATTTCCACGATGAGTCGAGTTTCGGCACAGTAGAAATCCGCGATATACCGGTCAACCCCAATCTGGCGTCGGAACTTGTATCCATTCAATCAGCGATCTCTGAGGCAATACCATAACATCTGTTCTGCCGGCGCGGGCTTCTGCCGCATCCCGCGGGCGAGTGCCGCCAGTTGAGGATCGACACGGAAGGCCCTTCGCTCCATTGGCCCACCTCGACGTTCGGCCCCTCACCCTAACCCTCTCCCCCGAGTACGAGGGAG
>JAQGHP010000287.1 GCA_028288775.1 Phycisphaerales bacterium
CCTCGATTACCGGGGAGACCGTCAACCAGATCACGATTGCCGCGATGAGGCCGGGCCAGAAGAAGCCGGCTTCCCACGCGATTCCCCAGACCAGAGTGCCGATGATCGCGACGAGAATCGTTTCCGAGATGATCACGCGAATCAGCCGCAGCGCCGAGGAGCGCTCGGGCGGCGAAGGCGTCGAGGCGGCCGGAGGGTTTGGATCAGGCATGGAGCCTCGCGACTGAATGCGACACCGGGAATTATAGTCCGATGGAACCCATCTCGTAACATTGCATTGCGTTTCGGACAGGGTCACTACTCTTCGAGGCCAACGGCCGAAATCCAACAACTCACCCTTGCCCGCTCACCAAGCAAAAACCCATTTTTTCACACCACGGCAGCGGTTGTTGACCGATTGCCCGGGTTGAATGGCATGACCGATCGCATCGGTCAACCATGACCGATTTGCCTCGCCGAACCCTCGATTCCACTCCTAAAACGCCTGTCGTTACCGATTTTGTCCGATTTTGACCGATTTAAAGGCACTTTTCATAACGAATTTGATAAACCAGATATAACGCTTTCGGCCCCGGTCACCTCCCGCCTGGGACGCCAGCAAGGGTGCAAGAATTATCGGAATAAAACACTTGTAATGTGACAGTAACTGTCGTATTATGTGGGCATGGAATCTGGCAACCTCGGCATTGGCGAGTTGGCGGAGTCGGCGGGGTTGAGTCGGCGGGCGGTGCGGTTCTACGTGCAGCAACGGCTCCTCCCCTCACCATCGGGCCGCGGGCGCGGTCGGCACTACGACGCGTCGCACCTGGAGCGCCTCCGCCGGATTTCTGAGCTTCAGGCCGCGGGGCACTCGCTCGACGCCATCCGCCGAATCCTCGACGGGCAGATGGTCGAGCCCCCCACCGCCCCGCCGCGACCGGCGCAGCGGGCGAAGCTGTCAGCAGGGTTGTGGACGCGTTTGAAGTTGCTCGACGGCGTCGAGCTGCACTTCGACGCCTCCAAGTATCAGCCGGAGATCGAAAAACTCCTGGCACTGCGCGAAGCGGCACGCGACGCGTTCGCGGATGATACGAGCATTGTAAATCACAAGGACGCAACCGAAACGGATTCCGGCCAAGACGGACCGGCCGGCTGAGTGTGGCATGCCCTTGATGGGGCAGACATATTTGTCTGTCCTCCGAGGTGGGGCGGACATTCTTGTCTGTCTGTGAGGTAGGGCAGACATTCTTGTCTGCTTCCCAGGTGGGGGAGACATTCTTGTCTGCTTCCGAGGTGGGGCAGACATTCTTGTCTGTTTCCGAGGTGGGGCAGACATTCTTGTCTGTCGCGAGTCCGCGAGCGGGGGCATTCCTGCCCCCCGAGCGGACTCGCATGAACTCTCGGGTCGGCTCGGGAGGGCAGGAATGCCCTCCACTCGCCGCCCCGACACAGACAAGAATGTCTGCGCCACCATTGAGGAATGCCCTCCACTCCCTGGGCACAGACAGGAATGTCTGCGCCACCGGCGAGGAATGCCTCCGCCTCCGGCCCGACACGAACACGAATGTCTGCGCCACCAAATGCCTCAGACAAGAACGTCGGCGTCATTGTTGATGAACGAAACCGAAAGGAGCCTCCCTATGGAAGGCACGAAGGCAGGACAACGCATCGCATTCACCACCCGCAACCCCGCCGACCGGATCGCGCTTCGCGGCGTACACCTGCACGCCCGCGCCGCCGGCATGAGCTGCAAGGCCACACTCGAACAGACCTTCGTCAACCTCGAGCCCCGCGCCATCGAAGCCGTCTACACCTTCCCCCTTCCCGAAGGTGCAGCCGTCTGCGGTTTCGAAGTGATCACCGCCGACCATGTCCTCACCGGTGCGATCGAAGAGGCCAATCAGGCCATCGAGAAATACGAAAATGCGATTGACGAAGGGCACGGCGCGTTTCTGATGGAGCAGGAGCGGCCCGACGTCTTCACCGTCCGCGTCGGCAACCTCAAACCCCGGCAGGCCGCGACCATTCGAATTACCTGGGTTTGCCCGCTGGAACGCGTGGACAAGTCGATCCGCATGGCGTTTCCGACGACGGTCGCGCCGCGTTACGCGACGGCCACGGCAACCGGCCCGCTCGATGCGGCGATCGATTCCGATGCGCTCAATCCGCCGCACGTGCTCAGCGTGCCGTACGGGTTGAGCATCGAAGTGGACGTGGCACTGGGGCGCGAGCTCAGGCGCGTCTCGTCGCCGAGCCATGCGATTAAGGTCGTGAACGGCGACGACGCCACCTGCCGCGTTTCGTTCACCGGCGGCGTGGCGGAGATGGACCGCGACGTGGTGATCCTGCTGGATCTCGCGCGGGAGCAGCAGCCTTGCGTGCAAACGGCGCGGGGGCGCGAGGGCGAATCGTATCTGGCCGTCACGTTCGTGCCGGAATTCGACGAGGATGAACTCGTCGAGCCCCGGCCGACGGAAACGATCTTCGTGCTCGATTGCTCGGGCTCGATGCAGGGCGAATCCATCCACCAAGCAACGGCGGCGCTGGAGCTATGTCTGCGCAGCCTGTTGGCGGGCGATCGGTTCAACATCTGCCGTTTCGGATCGACGTGGGAATTGATGAGCAGCGAGCCGCTGGCCTACACGCAGGCGACGCTCGATTTGGCCGTGCAATACGTCCGCCAAAGCCGCGACCTGGGTGGCACGGAACTGCACGCGCCACTGGAAGCGATCCTGAGCGGCGCGCCGACCGCCGGGCCAGTCCGGCAGATCATCCTCCTCACGGACGGCCAGGTGACCAACGAGCCCGCCCTGGTCGAACTGGCCCGCCGACACCGCACACACAACCGGATCTTTTCCTTCGGGATCGGCGCCGCGTCCAGTGCGTTTCTCGTAAAAGGCATCGCGCGGGCGACGGGCGGAGCGGCGGAGTTCATCTCCGCCGGGGAACGGATCGACGACAAGGTGCTCCGCACCTTCGGGCGGCTCGCGTCGCCCCAGGTGACGGACGTGCAAATCGACTGGGACGGCTGCGACGTGCAGACGCTGGCCGAGATTCCGCCCGTCTTCGATGGCGACGTGCTCAGCGTCTTCGGCCGTGCCCCCGCACGGCTGCCCGGGAAAGTGACGTTGCGCTGCATGACCGCGAGCGGCCCGCGGCAGTGGAGCGTGGCAGCGCCCCCGCCGCTCGAGGACGACGGCGTGATCGCGACGATGTGGGCCCGCCGAACAATTCAAAGTCTGGAGGAAGTGAACGGAGTCACCCACGGCCGCGGTCGCACGCTGGTCGGCGGGCGCGAGCGGGAGATGTTGATCGCGCTCTCGAAACAATACCGATTGCTATGCAGTCTGACGACGTTCGTGTCGATCGAGCATCGGTCGTTGATGGAAAGGAATGAAGGCCAGTCGGCGTTGCGACGGGTGCCGGTGAAGCTGGCAAAGGAATGGGGAGCCGTCGCCGGCGGAACCGTCCTGCGAAAGGTGCGGAGCATGAGAGCCCCTGCTGCCGCGCGCGCCCGCGCCGTAGACGCCGATCTGGTCGGCCTCGAAGAGGACATTGAAGGCTGCCTCGACCTATGCCGCTCGGCTGACGATACGGCGAATGGCGCGGCCGTGGGTGGTTCATCGGGCGATCCCAACGATACGACGCTTGGCGCGGTCTTGGATGAGATTCGACCCGCTGAAAGCACGCAGAGACCCACGCCAGCCAGCGTGCCTCCACCCAATGCGGGGGCCAAAGACCGGCGAGGGCTTTTTGCGGGTATTGCCGCCGTGTTCAAAGGAACGCCCGATCAATCCCAAGGACTCGCAAAAGGATCGAAGGATTCATCGGCGGACCCGTTGCTGGAGATCCTTGCCGCGCAGCATGCGGACGGTTCGTTCCGATGGAAAGGTTCGCCGCCCACCGCGGCGCGAAAGGACCTGAGCGAGTGGGAGAAAGCGGTATCGGCCGCCCTGCCGCCGCTTGCCAAGGGAGCAGACCGCGAAGCCGTTGTCACTACGGTCGCCGCGATCCTGATCATGGAGCGCAGATTCACCGACCGCGAACCGGTCTGGCGGCGGGCGTATCTCAAGGCGTGCCGGGACTTCCTGACCCAGGCGCTGAACATGAACATCGCCCGGGTCGAGAAATGGCTGGCGGAAATACGCGAATGAACGGAGAAGCAGTCAGGCAATACCGGCGCGATTGGGTCCGGCAATTTCTCCCTCTCCCGGTACTCCGGGATGTACAGACCGGGGACATGGGTAACAGTCGTCCGGGGACATGGGTGACACTTTTCGGGCATGATAGTTGGCTCCAACAAAGGAGCAATGGCATGCCATGGAAGGTAGAGACCCCGATGAGTATCAGACAAGAGTTCGTGTCGTTTGCCACGCAGCCGGAGGCGAACATTTCCCTGCTGTGCCGGCGGTGCGGGATCTCCCGCAAGACCGGCTACAAATGGCTGCAGCGCAGTCGAGCGGATTCGACTCTGCCGCTGGCGGATCGGTCGCGCCGACCTGCCTGCTCGCCGGGCAAGACGGAGGCTGCCATGGAAAAGTTGGTGACCGATCTGCGGTCCGAGCACCCGGCCTGGGGCGCCCGCAAAATCAAACGTCGGCTTGAAGACCAGGGCCATGCCGCGGTGCCGGCACGCAGCACGGTCAACGACATTCTTCACCGCCATGGACGCATCAATCCCTCGGAGTCGGCGAAGCACACGGCCTTCAGGAGTTTCGAACGCCCAGCGCCCAACGAGCTGTGGCAGATGGATTTCAAAGGCCACTTCGCGACCGCCGCGGGAAGGTGCCATCCTTTGACGATGCTGGATGACCATTCGCGTTTTAATATATTGTTGCGGGCATGCGACAATGAGCGGTTTGAGACGGTGCAGGCCGCGCTGATCGACACAATGCGTTGCTACGGCATGCCCCTGTGCATTCTTTCGGACAACGGCCCGCCCTGGGGAAGTTTCGGCCAGGAAGGGAACAATACGATGCTGTCGGCGTGGCTGATTCGCCGGGGCGTGTGTGTCGCGCACGGACGGCCCTGCCATCCGCAGACCCAGGGCAAGGAAGAGCGCTTCCATCGCACGCTCAAGGCCGAGGCGATCGGCACGCGCAACTTCAAGGACATGGAAGATTGCCAGAAAGTATTCGATAAATGGAGGCAGACCTACAACACCCTCCGCCCGCACGAATCGCTCGGTCTGGCCGTGCCGGCCACCCGCTATACTCCCAGCTCCCGGACATTTCCCGAGACGCTCCCGCCGATCGAATACGGCTCGGGCGACCAGGTGCGCAAGGTCGGCCAGAAAGGCGAGATTTCGTTCCGTGGCCGCGAGCACAAAGTGGGCCAGGGGTTCACCGGCGAGCGCGTGGCGGTGCGACCTACGGAGACCGACGGGAAGATGAACGTCTATTACTGTCATCAACGAGTTGCGGAAATCGATCTCCGCGTTGAAACTGGAGGAAGGTAAGTGTCACCCATGTCCCCGGACGACTGTTACCCATGTCCCCGGTCTGTACACCAGGGAGAGGGCAGGGTGAGGGTGGACGGCCGGAATTGCACGCACGGCGTAGTTTGTAAGAGCATTCTTATCGCGTATTCCGGGAATCACGTACACGTACGCATCACGCTTTCACCCTCACCCCTGCCCTCTCACTAGGAGGGAGAGGGAGCAAGAATGTGGCTCCTCACGGATGCCGGCCTGGCCGCACGCATCGCGATCGGCGCATCGATCTTCGCCGTCCTCGCCCTTTCCGACGTCTACCGCAACGGCCGCAGCGCCCGCCGCTGGCGGGAGTATTCGTTCCTTTTAGTGACGACCGCAATTTTCATGGCGTACGGCGCGCTGAACGATGCCATCACCTGCCGCATTTCCTGGGAATATTTTTATTACGGCAAAGACCTCGCCGCGGTCCTCGGCCCGCACACGCCGCCCGCGATCGGTCCGCTTACCCTCGAAGCCGCGAAGATCGGCATGCGCGCCACGTGGTCGGCGGGCCTGATCGTCGGCGTCGCGCTGCTGCTGGCCAACAACCCGCGCCCGAACCGGCCGCAGCTCCCCTTCCGCCGACTACTCATGCTTGTGCCGGGTGTACTGCTGGCCGTAGTTGCCTGCGGCGTCGCCATGGGTGTCCTCGGGTTCCACGGCCACCTCGTCTGGATGAACCAGGAGTTCCGCATGCTCCTCCACGACGGCCTCTTCCGCCCGCCGCGGTTCATGTCCGTGTTCGGCATTCACTTGGGCGCGTACCTCGGCGGCGCACTCGGGACCGTATGGGCCGTACGCAAGATCCTTCGCGAGCGGAAGGCCTGGATCCGCACCATTTGAACGTGATGCGAACGCATCCTTCCGTGGCATGGGCGGCCCGCCCATGGTCGCGGTACGCCGCGATTCTGCGGATACTTCGATCGCTGCGACGTCGTTACAATCCCGCCATGCCTGAAGCCAAACTTTCCCACCTCGACGATCAGGGCAACGCGCGGATGGTTGACGTGAGCCATAAGCCCGTCGTCGCGCGCGAGGCGCACGCCGAGGGGTTCGTGCTGATGCGGCCCCAGACGCTGCGGGCCATCGCCGACGAAACCGTCCCCAAGGGCGAGGTGCTCAACACCGCCCGCATCGCCGGCATCCTCGCGGCCAAGCGCTGCGGCGAGCTCATCCCACTCTGCCATCCCTTGCCGGTCGAAAGCGTGGAAGTGCATTTCGAAGTGCCCGTGCTCGAGCCAATCAACGGCGAGCCGGTGCGCCTGCACGTCCGCGCGTCCGCGAAAATCACCGCAAAAACCGGCGTCGAAATGGAGGCGCTAACGGCCGTCAGCGTCGCCGCCCTCACCGTCTACGACATGTGCAAGGCCATCGACAAATCCATGGTCATCGACGGCATCCGCCTGGTAAGCAAAACCAAAGGGATCTCGAAATCGGAATAGAAGGGTCGCCCGCCTGGCGAGAAGACGTGAGCCACGAATCACACGAATGAACACAAATCAATCCGAATTCATTCGTGTGATTCGTGGCTCGCGTCTTTTTTCATCCTCCGCGGCAAGTTATCCCCATTCGGATTTCGAGATTCCCGCGGCCGCGACATGCCGCACACTTCCCGTTATAATTCGCCGCGTCAGGGCGATTAACTCAGCGGCTAGAGTACTTCGTTTACACCGAAGGAGTCGGGGGTTCGAATCCCTCATCGCCCAGTTCCCTCCCCCCTTGTATGGAACTTGTCGCTCACACCTGCGGCTTGCCCGAAGCGGGCCCATCCATCCTCTTCGCACTCCGCCATTGGTAGGCGCGAGCGTCCGAATTTTTCCGCTTGAGCCCGCGCTCGAATCTTCGATACCGTGCGACCGTCCGCTCTCGCGGGAAGGTCGTCACTTCCCCGACGGGTGGGATAGTCGCGCTTGTGCCCGGCGACGGTTCGACCGACCCGCCGCCCGGCTGGGAGGCTTTCCATGTACCACCACGTGAAGAAACTCATGTACACCGTCCGCGTCGGCGACCCCGATCCCCGCTTCGGCAACATGCTGCTCGAGCAGTTCGGCGGGGCCAACGGCGAACTCGCCGCGGCAATGCAATATTCCATCCAAGGCCTCAACTGCGACGACCCC
>JAQGHP010000345.1 GCA_028288775.1 Phycisphaerales bacterium
GTCCCGATCTACTCGATGATCCTCGGCCGCTCGATCGAAGACCTCAGCTACGACGTCATCCTCAAGGAACTGGAAAAGCAGGCGAAGCAGGGCGTTGACTATTTCACGATCCATGCGGGCGTGTTGCGCGAGCATCTGCCTTTCGTGCGCAAGCGTCTCATCGGCATCGTCAGCCGGGGCGGCAGCCTGCTGGCCAAGTGGATGCTCACGCACAACAAGCAGAACCCGATGTACGAGATCTTCGACGACATCTGCGACATCATGCGCGCCTACGACGTGAGCTTCAGCCTCGGCGACGGCCTGCGCCCCGGCGGACTCGCGGACGCGTCCGACGAGGCCCAGCTCCGCGAGCTCGCCACCCTCGGCGAACTCACCGAGCGCGCCTGGGCCAAAGGCTGCCAGGTCATGGTCGAAGGCCCCGGCCACGTGCCGTTCGACCAGATCGAATACAACATGAAGCTCCAGCGCAAGCTCTGCCACGGCGCACCGTTTTACGTCCTCGGGCCGCTGGTGACCGACATCGTCCCCGGCTACGACCACATCACGAGCTGCATCGGCGCAACAGCCGCGGGGTATCACGGCGCGAGCATGCTCTGCTACGTCACGCCCAAGGAACACCTGGGCCTGCCCAAGAAAGACGACGTGAAGCAAGGCTGCGTCGCTTACAAGATCGCCGCCCACGCGGCGGACGTCGCCCTTGGCATCCCCGGCTCCCGCGACCGCGACGACGAGCTCACCAAGGCCCGCGCCGCCCTGAATTGGCAAAAGCATTTCGACCTCTCCTTCGACCCCGACCTCGCCCGCGCCTACCACGATGAAGACCTGGAAGTGGACACCGACTTCTGCGCCATGTGCGGCCACGACTGGTGCAGCGTGCGGATCAGCAAGGAAATCGTCGACTTCTACAGCGGCAAAGACGAGCAAGCCCAACCCGCCAAGAAAGCGCAAGCTTCCCCCGGCATCAACGCCGCCGGCGCAGACATCCTCAAGCAACGCGGCGTCCTCTCCCCCGAAGAAATCCACAAGCTCGCGCACAAAGGCCAAAAGGCCGCTTGTCACAGCGACAACGTGAAAGACGCCGGGGAGGCGAAGGTCGTGCAGATCAACACGCTCAAGGCGCATGGGGTGAAGGTGAACGAGGGCGTGCTATAGAATGCTCAGGCCGTAAGAGCGGATCGTGATATGGGAGTTATCCAGTCCAACATCCCGACCTCGGCAGAGTTGGCGCGCGACCGCGCGGGCATTCCGCCGCTGGAAAACGGCGATCGGCTGTCTCGTTCGGAATTCGAGCGGCGGTACGAAAACATGCCGCTTCTGAAAAAGGCGGAGCTCATCAAGGGGTTGGTGCTTTTGGGCTCGCCGGTTCGATTCGTGCAGCATGGGCGTCCTCATGCCACGGCAGTCGGGTGGCTCACCTATTACGCGAGCCGCACGCCGGGCGTGGAAGTGGGGGACAATACGACGCTGCGCCTCGGCGAGGATAACGAGCCGCAACCGGACCTGCTGCTGCGAATTCCTGAAGAACTCGGCGGGTCGTCGCGCGTTGACACGGACGGATATTTGCGCGGGCCGGTGGAGTTGGTCTTCGAGATCGCCGCGTCTTCGGTGAACGTCGATGCGCACGACAAGCTCGACGTGTATGCCGCGGCGGGCGTTGCGGAATACATCATCTGGCGCGTGGAAGATTCGGAAATCGACTTCTTCCGCCTGCGCGACGGACGATATGAGCCGATGAAGCCCGACGCCGCGGGGCTGCTCAAGAGTGAGACATTCCCGGGCCTCTGGCTGGACCCGGCGGCGCTTCTCCGCGGCGACCTCCCTCGACTGTTGTCGCAGGTAGACGTCGGCACGGCCACCGCCGGGCATTCGGACTTTGTCGGTCGTTTGCATCGCACCTAAGCAATGTTCAAGCAATCCGTCCGCCATCCTGTGAAAAATGGCAATTGCTGAAGGATGCAAAAGGCCGGCGGAGATGTAATGAAACGCGAGGGGGAGTGAGGTATATTGTTGTGATGGTTTCCAGCGGCACAACACCCATTGCCTCCCCCACACCGAATCTGATCGTCCGGCGGATGGGCTATGGGCCTGTGCGGTTTACGATAAATGATGCCCTGAGCATGATCGAACAGGGCATCCTCCCCGAAGACTCGCGGATCGAATTGCTCGAAGGATCGCTGGTTTACCGTGACCGTTTCGATCTACGCGGGAGTGAAATCGTGGAGGGCGTGAAGCATAATTATGTTATCAACGCGCTGGCCAAATTGAGCGCGCGGATCAACAGTGACCGTCGTGAATTGCGAACACAAAGCACGCTCATTTGCTCGGAAACCCACGCACCTATTCCCGACGCCATGATCCTGCGGGGCACACTCAACGACTACCGCGAGCGGCTGCCCGCGGTCGCGGATGCTTTTTGCGTGATCGAGGTGGCCAGCAGTAGCTACGAGCGCGATTCCGGCGAAAAGCTCATTGGGTATGCCCGCGCCGGCGTGCAACAGTACGTGATCTTCAATCTGCGAAACCGCACGGCCGAAGTCTACATGACGCCCGACATGGCCGCCGGGATGTACCCCTCGCCCCAGGTAGTAGCGGAGGCTCAGGCGTTATCACTTCGGGTCGGCGATGGCGAATTCTTCGATGTGCCTCTTACCGATCTGCTGCCCTGAGCATCCTGATGCGCCTCATTTGTCTCAGGGAATAAACTTCACCTCCTCCCTAGTATTCATCGATAAGAAGCAAAGCAGGAGGTTTTCCCATGCGCGGATTCTCGACGGCTATGATTGTGGGTCTGATGCTGACCGGTTCCGTGGCCTGGCTCGGCT
>JAQGHP010000364.1 GCA_028288775.1 Phycisphaerales bacterium
GATCGTCAAATTCGGTCAGGGCGGTGATGGCCTTGGCGGCCATATCTTTGCGCGCGGGGTCCTTCGCGTCGGTCGCCAGGGCGGCGAAGTAGACCGACATGTTCATGCTATAAGTGGCGCCGCGGGCCATAAGGTCGAGTGCCTGCCAGCGATCGCCGTTGGGATCGTTGCCGCCCCTGAGCTTGCCGGCCATGTCATCGGCCTGCGACTGCGCGGTCTTGGAGGCATAGTCGAGCAGCTTGACGACCGCGCTGGCGACGGGCTTGAGGCGCAATTGGGTGAGCGGGTTTTCGCCCCAATATTCCAGCGTGTTCACGTCGCGCTTGATGCCGTATTCGGTGAGCGTGTTGGCCATCATCAGCGCGTCTTCGGGCTTCTTGAGCGTGGCGATGACGGAGTTGATATCTTCAGCCGCGTCTTTGACCCGGCGAAGGCGCTCGCCGTAGGTGAGCTTGACGTTGGGGTTCGTCAAGTCAGCCGCGGCGGCGAGGGTGCGCACTGTCTGCCGCTGGGCGGTGGGAACGCCGTTCGCCTCGAAGTAATGGTCGAGCAGCGTGTTGAGCCCCCGGCTGCTCAGCTCGGTCATTAGCGCCGTATCGGAAAGACTGTCGAGTCCTTCGCTCTTGGACGCCGCCGCGCGAGCGCCGCCGGTCGGATTCACCGATGCGGCCGGTTGAGGCGCAGCCGAAAGCATCGATGCCGGCAGCACGCCGGCGATTGCCAGGAGCAGAAAACTTCGCGACTTCTTGAAGCGCGTCTTGGTTGCGGTGTGGTTCATGACTTTTCTCGAAGATTGTTGGCGGAGGGAGTTGCCAACCGCGTAGGGTGGGCGTACTCGCCCACCATTTGCACGCCGCGAGCGAACGGTGGGCGAGTACGTCCACCCTACTTCAAAAGTTGTCAGTTGCCAGTGAAGGAGCCGGAAGTAACGAAATTACATCTGCTTCGTTCACTGGCAACTGGCGACTAGCCTCCTCAATGTGACGTAGCAAATGCGATCTTCTCGTACTTGGCCTGCAGGGCGGCCTGGTAGATGGAGATCAGATATTTGTACTTTACGTTGCGTCCGGGGTAGAGGACGACCTGGATTTGGTCGGTGGGGGTGCCGGCGTTGTTGAAGGCCTCGCGCTTGCCGATGAGCTCGGCCTGTAGCGTCGCGGCGTCGCCGGTGGGCTTGATGCCGGTGCCCTGGGCGATGAAGCCCACGCCGTCGCGCGAGTTGTCCACGCGGATTTCCAGCGGCGTCTCGACCGGCTTGTTGGGGTCGCGCTTGTAGTCGCCGCCCCCGCCTTTCTGCTTGATGCTCTGCTTGCTGAGCAGGAACTGCGTCGTTCCGAACTGGCCGGCGAGCATCAGGAAGATCAGGATGACCATTACGACATCCACCAGCGGGGTCATGTTAGGGCCCGAATCGTAGTGGACGGCTTTTGCGCCTTTCATTTTCATGTTGTATTCCTCTCAAGGGACATCATTGCGGCGTTGCCGGGACGGCTACTTCCGTGGCCTCGGCGCCTTCCTTGGTTTCGTACGCCGTGTCCATGATGCCGGCGGTGGCGATCGTCACCAGCACCTGTTCCAGGTGGTGATAGGGGAGGTCCTTGTCGGCACGGATGATGACCTTCGATTTTTCCTTGTGCGTTTGCTTGAACTCCTTGAGGACTCTTTCCAGGGGGCGGTCGGTCTTGCCGCCGATGCGGTCGATCAGTTTGATCTCCTTGACCTTGCTGTCGATCATCGTCGTGATTTGCGGCTCATCGAGCGTGGAGTTGTGGACGTTGAGCGTGAGGGTGTTGCCCAGGTCTTCGATCTTCTTGCCGATGATGGCGCTGGGGAGGGCGATGTCCTTGTCTTCGCCGCGCGAGACGCCGATCTTGGTCACGAGCATGAAGAAGATGATCAGACACATGACGATGTCGATCAGCGGCGTCACATTGACGCCGCCTTCCTTCATCACGGGCATGGAATGCTTTTTCATGGCGGATCTCCATCAACAATTGACGGATAAGGGGAGCGCTTCTTAGGCCGGTTGTGACAAAACCACCGCCGGCTGTGCTACATGGCTGTGATCCGCCGCAGGCGGGATCAGGAAGCCACAGCCGGGGCGGCTGTGCCACATGCCGTTTACACCGCCGGCGAGGGGGTCGGGGGCGGCAGGGGGGCCTTGCGAACGGCGCCGGGGATGGCCGGTTGAGGGGTGGCCAGGCCGGGGGCGCGCGGGGCGACGGCGGCGGCGGGCCGGGCCGGGTCCTGCTGGGGCTTGATGAGCAAGAGCAATTCCTCGGCCAACAGCGCGCCGCGGACGGTCAGGCGGTCCACCATCGTGCGGAGCACGCCGAACGACGCAAGGCACGGCACGGCCAACATCAGGCCCAGGAACGTGTGGCACAAGGCCTTGGAAATACCCAACGCGAGCTGCGCCGGGCTGGCGCCTTCGGGGCCGGCGGCGTTCATCGCGGAGAACGCCGCGATCATCCCGAGCACCGTACCCAGCAGGCCCAGGAGGGGCCCAAGGTTGCCGATGATGTTGAGGTATTCGATGCTGCGGAACTTCTCGGCGGTCTGCTCACCGAT
>JAQGHP010000405.1 GCA_028288775.1 Phycisphaerales bacterium
GAACACGCCCTGTAACACGGGAGAGTCCCATGTCACGAGGGAGGCCTTGAAACCACTTCAAATCGGTTGCCCACCCCCCGCTCAGGCCCATGGGGCCAGCGCGAGGGGGTGGGAAACCGTTTACGTCCTGGATCAGCCTTCGGCCTGGGGCGTGGGCGACCCGGGTTCGGGCTCTTCGCGGCCTTCCAGGACCTTTTTGCGGACTTCCTGGGCGGCGGATTTGATCTCCTGCATTTTTTTCCGGACGCGCGTCCCGGCGGCCTTGTTGCCGCCATGGGCCTTGTCCACATCCGGCCCCGCTTCCTCGACCAATCGCTTCAGCGTGTCATATTCCTGCATCGATGCCTCCAAAGGCTTTGTTAAGGGCGAAAACTCTACTGACGCCGTAACCGCGTGTCAATTCGACCAGAACCGCATTCTCGCGTCAATTATAGGGGTGGGAAGTGATAGGGGCTCAGGACACAGGACTGAGGACTGAGGACTGAGGACTGAGGACTGAGAGAGCATATCCCATCATGCCGGGTACGAGCGACAGCGAGGCCCCGGATTCTTTCGATCGCAGTAAGCGGTCCATCGAATCCGGGGCCTCGCTTTCAGCTCGTACCCGGCGTGGTGAATTAAATCAGCCTTCGGCGCTCTCCTTGATGTATCGCCTAAATGCCTCGATCAGGCGTCGGGTGATCGGGCCGGGCTCGCCTTGGGCGATCTGGCGACCGTCGATTTTGGTCACGGGAACCACCTCGGCCCCGGTTCCGGTCAGGAAGCATTCATCGGCGATGTACAGGTCGTGGCGCTGGAGGGTTCTTTCCTGGCAGGGGATGGAAAGCCGCTTGCAGAGCGTGAGGATCACTTCGCGCGTAACCCCTTCCAGGATGCCATCGTGCGTGGTGGGGGTTTGCACGACTCCGCCGCGGACGATGAAAAGATTGTCCGCGGTGCATTCCGCGACGTTGCCATCGTGGTTGAGCATGATCGCTTCGGGAACGCCCGCGTCCGATGCCTCGATCTTGGCGAGGATGTTGTTCAGATAATTGAGGCTTTTGATCCGCGGCGACAGCGCGTTGGGGTGGTTGCGGATGATCGACGCGGTGATTACCGCCATCCCCTTTTCGTACAACTCCTTAGGGTACAGCTCGATCGTATCGGTGATGATGAACACCGCCGGGGTCGGGCACTTGGTCGGGCTGAGCCCGAGATAACCCGACCCGCGTGTGACGACGAGGCGGACGTAGCAATCCGTGAAATGATTCGCCTTGGCGGTCTCATCAACGGCGGCTTTAAGCTGGGCCGCGGTGTACGGGATCGTCAGGCGGATGGCCTTGGCGGAATCGAAGAGCCGGCGGAGATGGGCTTCAGCCTCGAAAACCTTGCCATGGTAGATGCGAATGCCCTCGAAGACGCCGTCGCCGTAGAGAAGGCCGTGGTCGTAGACACTGATTTTCGCGTCGGCCTTGTCGATGAGGCGGCCGTCGATCCAAACCTTTAAAGACATTAGGGACTCCGTCGGTAATTTCGCGAACTGTCTTTCGGATACGTGATCGGGAAATGGGCTTTGAAACGTGAAGACGTGAAACGTGAGAAGATTCGGCTAACCAAAGTCTTTTCACGTTTCACGTCTTCACGTTTCACGCGCCATGTTTCAGCTCCACTTTTTCAGACGCACTCTCAATACCCAATTCACGCTGCATTGCGCTAATGATAATCCAGAGTCCCCGTTTTGTCGGCCCCCGGGGTTTCGCCGGGGCGCTCGAGCCTGCCTTGGCGGAGGACCAGGGCGCGGTCGGCCTGGCTGGCGAGGGTGCGGTCGTGGGTGACCATGACAATGGTCTGGCCGCGTTCGCGGTGGAGTTTTTCCAATACACCCATGATCTGACGGCCCGTGTCGACGTCGAGATTGCCCGTAGGCTCATCGGCGAACAGGACCTTGGGGTTGTTCATCAAGGCACGGGCGATGGCCACGCGCTGGCGCTCGCCGCCGGAAAGCTGGCTGGGCTTGTGTTTGAGGCGGTGGCCGAGACCCAAATCCTTTAGTACCTGTGTGGCCCTGGCGGTCAATTCCGCTTTATGTCGTCGGTAGCCGAACCACGAGTTCTCGATCATGGGGGACATCAGCGCGTTCTCAAGGACGCTGAGCTCGGGAAGCAGGTGGTAGAATTGGAATACGAAGCCGAATTCAGTGGTTCGCAAGCGGCACACGGGCCGTTCGGCAAAATAGCCGCAGGCGGCGAGGTATAGGCCGAAAATAACCCCCGCGGTGAGCCCCGCGGCTATTCCGATCCCCGGACTGCCCAGGAGAACGGCGCTTAGCCAAGACATCCCTACCAAGATCCAGCCGTAGGTCATAACCAAGAGTTGTCGCTCACTGAGAAACCATAGGTCCAGCGCGATCAAGATCAGCGTTCCGATCGGTAGAACGATCCGTGCCGTAATATAAAAGTTGAGGAACTCAATGCCGGCCATGATTCCGAGAATGATGGCGGAGTAAACCCACATCCGCGTCATGATCGGGATCGCCAGCAGACGCCTGAACGGAGTCGGATACAGCAGCCCCGGCGGATTGGCCGCATATTCCTGGCCTCGGAACTCCAACTTTCCGGAATCAGCCGCGTCCAGGCCGCTCATGATGTGTAGGAGAGTGCTTTTTCCGGAGCCGGACCTTCCCTCGATCGCGACGAATTCGCCTTCCCTTAACGTCAGGTCCACATGCTTGAGGATGGCCAGCGTCTCCTCCCCCATGTGGTACGCCTTTTTAATGCCTTGGGCGCGGAGGATCACTGGCCGCTCGGATTTCGCGGCTAACGGGACTGATTGAGGTGCGACTTGAGACATCGTGTTCGTTTTACTCCCACCGCAGCGCTTCGACCGGATTCATGCGGCCGGCCCGAATGGACGGCACGAGCGCCCCAAGCACTGACGACAATACCGCGATGGGCAATATCCACATGATGTCCTGGGTGCTCATTGTGTTTGGAATTTTGTCGAACAGGTAAACTTCCGGATTCCAGATCTGAAGGCCAAATCTCAGGCCCAGCCACGCGTGCATTTCATTGATATTATGGACGATCAAATAGCTGATCAGCAGACCCAGGCCGCTCCCAATCACGCCGATCACCAGACTGTACCCGAGGAAAATTCCCGCGATCCCCGCCGACGTCGCCCCCACGCTTTTGATAATCCCGATGTCGCGCGTCTTCTCCACCACGATCATGTAGAAGATGCAGAAGATCAGGAAAATCGCCACCACGCTGATGATCCCGAACAGGAACACCACCAGCAGCTTTTCATTCTCGATCGCGTGGATCCAGATCGACTGGCTCTCCAGCCAGGTTTCCACCGTCGGCTCGGAGCGGAAGGCGAAATCGTCGGCGTTGCGGTGGGCGGCGATTACGCCGCGGACGGTGGACTGCACCTTGGCGCGGGCGGCGTCCAAATCCACGCCGGGCTTCACGCGCACGTGAATCTCCGTCGCGCGGGCGGGCATGGTGATGGGCTTGCCCGTTACCGTGTCCGTGCCGGACTGCTCGTCCATCCCCAGGTCCTTTTGCAGCCGGTCGAAGGGGACGTACACGAAATTATTGTCGTACTGCCAGATCTGCGTGCGGCTATCGTCCACGATCCAGTAATTGCGCTCGGCTTTGCTCCCGATATCGACCGTGCCGCCGCTGATGCCCAGCACCGTCAGCTTCACCGGCAATCCATACAACCCCGGCCCGCGGCCTTCCCACACGCCCTCTTTGTTCCGTCGAATGCCAATGACGCCCGCCCCCGGAATCATCCCCGACCACTGCGACACGTCGCTCTTCGATTCGGGCATGATCGCCCGGTACGGGACGATGTCGGGGCTCTGCGAACGCTGGTAAAGCGCGTCGATCGCCACCTTGAATTGCGCATCCGCTGAAATGCCTTGCAGCAGTGGCTTGAAGTCGTCGGGCATCCGCCCCTTGTAGACGAGGTTGTGCCGCAGCCGGTCGTACCACAGCCGCCCGGCGAGGCCCTTGGGCGCGTCCGGCGGCAATGCCAGCACCTGGTAAAACTCCGGCAGGTCCGACGCCGGATCGTGCGGCAACACTTTCACGTCCGCCGGCAACGCCCCCATCGCCACCTTGCTCTCATCACGCAAATCAAACGAAGGCGGCCCCTTCAGTTCCCGCTCCAGCGCCGTCCGCTCCTCCGCCGACAGCTTGGGATTTTTCAGCTTCTCGACGATTTGCGTGTACTGCAAATGCAGCGAATCGGGGAAGCGATTGACCTGCCCGATCCGCTCGATCGGGAAGCCCATGACTTTTACGCCGATGGTGAAGCGGTTGTCGATGTTGATCAGCCCGAAGGTCTCGATGCTCGGCACCGCGGCTTCGATCTGATCGGGGTTTTCCTTCTCGATGCGGTCGATCATTTCCTGGTAATAGGCGAAGCCGGTGAGCGAATTGGATTTGACGATGAGGTCGCCGCTGAGGCCGTGGAAGGAGTTCTTGAACATGTTCAGCCACCCGCCCATGACGCTGATGACGA